>CANJPN010000304.1 GCA_947475855.1 Bradyrhizobiaceae bacterium | reverse complement strand
ACCATGGTCTTCGACTTCGAAATCGAACCGGTGAGCTTGCGCAGCGCCTGGCTCATCAGGCGAGCTTGCAGGCCGGGAAGGCTGTCGCCCATCTCGCCTTCCAGTTCGGCCTTGGGCGTCAGCGCGGCGACCGAATCTACCACCAGCACGTCGACGGCGCCCGAACGGACCAGCGTATCGGTGATCTCGAGCGCCTGCTCGCCGGTGTCGGGCTGGGAAATCAGCAAGTCCTCGACCTTGACGCCGAGCTTCCTGGCGTAAACCGGATCGAGCGCGTGCTCCGCATCGACGAAGGCACAAATACCGCCGCGCTTCTGCGCCTCCGCAATGCTGTGCAGCGCGAGCGTCGTTTTACCCGATGATTCGGGCCCGAAGATTTCGATGATCCGGCCCTTGGGCAGGCCGCCGATGCCGAGCGCAATATCGAGACCGAGCGAGCCGGTCGGCACTGCTTCCACGTCCATCGTCTGATCGAGCGCCCCCAGGCGCATGATCGAGCCCTTGCCGAAGTGCTTTTCGATGTGGGCCAGTGCGGCGTCTAGCGCCTTGTGCTTGTCCACTTGTTCACCCTCGATAACACGCAGTTCTGATCGTTGCATGTTCCACCCTATGGCAAGAGTTGAGCTTGAGCCAGCATCGCGAAGTTAACTTTCACGATTTGTACCACTCATGTTCTCGTGCGTCCAGAGAAAACTGAACCTGCAACTCAATGACCCGACGAATCGCCTGTTTCGGGTCGATTCGCAATCTGTTCCGCGCCGCACTCCCCGCAATCTGTCGAGGGGATGCTTGCGGGCCGGTGCAGCCTAAGTGAAGAATACCGCTCAGATCTCGCAGGAGAGGATTCTCGGATGACGGGGAGCATCGAGGCTACTAAGGCGCTCGCGCTGTTCGATGTGGCGCGGGCTTATGGGCCCGTGAAGGCCGTCGACGGCGTTTCATTCGAGGTCGGCCCAGGCGAAATGGTGGCGTTGCTCGGCCCCAACGGGGCGGGCAAGTCAACGCTGTTCCAACTTCTCTCCGGCCTGTTCATGCCCGACCGTGGCCGGATCGAAGTCATGGGACATGACATGTCTCGCGATCCGCTGCCGGCGCTGGCAGGGCTCGGAATCGTGTTCCAGCAGCCAACGCTCGATCTGGAGCTTACCGTCCGTGGCAATCTGCAATTCCACGCAGGGCTGCATGGGATCTCCAGCGCCGACGCCCGCGAGCGGATCGAGGAGGAACTTGCGCGGGTAGGGCTCTCGGCCGACGCGACCAAACGCGCGGAGACACTGAGCGGCGGCAATCGGCGGCGCGTCGAACTGGCGCGAGCGCTGATACACCGGCCGCAGGTGCTACTGATGGACGAACCAACGGTGGGCCTCGATCCGGCGAGCCGGGCAAGCCTGCTGGCGGCAGTAACGGAGTTGCGGAGTTCGCGTGGCGTCGCGGTGCTGTGGGCCACGCATTTGTGCGAGGAAGTGGCGGACGCTGATCGGATCGTCGTGATGCATCGAGGCAAGGTGCTGGCGAATGCGGCGCCGGCAGCGCTGATGCGCGAAACCGGCGCGGGAAGCGTCGAGGCCGCGTTCTTGAAGTTGACTAGAGAAGGGGCTGCCGCAGCTTGAGCGCTATGCCGTCGGGAAAAGAAACATCGCCGGTGATGCTGCTCCGGTGATACTGCCCGTCGCGCGCCCTCTCGCCGTGGAAAGTCGCTAAATGCAGTTAGATCAGAGGCCGCCTTCGCCGACGACAGAGAAAGGGGCCCAGAAGGCGGGGTAGGCAGCCCAGCTGTCCTGCTTGTTGTCCATGTAAGCGATCATCGCGCGCTGTAGAGCTTCGGCGCGGCCGACGTTCTTGCCGGCTTGCTGGCCGGATTGCTGAATCTCGAACGTCGAGGTCGTCAGCTTGGCGGCAGCTTCCGAGCCGACGCGCCAGTGCGAGACCAGCAGCGCCCGGGCACCGGCGTAGAAGAATGCGCGGGCAAGTCCCGACAGCGCTTCGGAGCCCGGTGTGTCGCCGGATGCCGTGTTGCACGCCGCAAGTACGACCCAATCCGCATTGAGACGGAGTTGGGCAACTTCCGAGGCCGTAAGCAGTCCATCGTCGAGCGCGGTCGCCTTCAGCGGCGGTGTGAGTGCAAGCGCGGGTTCCGCGAGGCCCTTCACCTCGCCCGCAATGAGGCCGTGGGTTGCGAAATAAACAATGCGGTACTGCGAAAGGTCAGTTTGCTTGACCTGCGTTTCGGTGGCAGCCAACCCAAGCCGCAAGTCACGGTCGGTCGCCTTCAGATAGCGCGCTACGGTTCTCAACTCGATTTCGGTCTCGGGGAGGGCCGGTAGATCGCGCAATGCTTCAAGGTTGACCGAACCGCCACGCCACATCGCGGTGAAGCTGCGGGTCGTGGTGCTCCTCACCTCGGCCGTGCGAACCGGAGGGGCTCCGCGCTTGCCGTCCTTGCCACGCGCTTCGGCAACCGGTTGGGCACCAAAGCGCGGATTGCCGAAGCCGATCAGCGGCCGCTGCGGGGTGTCCTGGCGCTTCGCTACAACACGCAGTCCCTCGAGGCTGCCGACGGAGGGCAGGACCGAGATAGCGTGGCGCCGTACGAGCCATTGCGCCTCGGCGTACATCGGCAGGTTCTTGAGCTCAGGCAGCGCGAGCGTCGGACCACCAGTAATCAAGACCTGCAACGGCAAGCTCGATAGTGGACCATAGGGCACGGTGACGAGGTGCTTCTTGCTTTTGATAATCTGGTCCACCGGGCCAAGCAGCTTTTCATAGAGATGATGAGCCAATGACAGGTCGAACATTTTCGGCTTCGTACGGATACTCTCCTTGAATGTCTCGACGTCGAGACTCTCGCGCAGTGCCGAAACCGCGTCGGTGAGCTGATCGACGGACATGTCGACCTTGTGCCAGGCGGAGTCCTCACGGGACAGCGCCCAAACGAAGGTCTGATCATACCCGGTAAACATCACAACCAGCGCCTCGTCAGGCGCGAGCAAGGCGCGAACCTTCGTCGTATCGATCGGCTCGGGCCGAACAAGCGTGAAATACTCAGGGAATTGGCGCTTCAGTTCGACGTCGATCGTAGCTACGCGCTTTGCGTTCTCCGTAATCCGGCCGCGCAATTCCTCAGCGACATTGCCGCGCTTTTCGCGAGGCAGGGCCAAGGCGGCTGCGAGTTGCTGCTCGAGTTGTGTCGTCTCGTTGTCGAGATCTTCACGCTGCCTGATCATCGTCTGCAGGCGCGGATCGCGCGCGGCAAAACGCGCGGTCATCGACTGCACGGCCATTGCGGTGTCCGTCTGCGTCGCTCGCTGCGCCATCACAAACGCTTCATCGATCAGTCGCCGCGAGGCGCCACCGCCGCTTTCCTCTGCCGCCATCCAGGCGATGCGGACATGCTTCTGGTAGGTGAGGCGGCTCAGGTCGTCGTTGCTCCGGCGGGCTTGCCTCACTTCGCTGGCAAGGCGGATCGCAGCCAATGCCTTCGTCGCATCGCCGCGGCGCGCATGGACCTCGGAAATGCCCATGTACATGCGGGCAATGTTCGGATGCGCCGCCGGCAGGGTCGCGCGACTCAACTTGAGCGCTTCGTCGTACAGCGGTTCGGCCTCCCCAAGACGGCCTTGCTCGACGAGATTGCTGGCGAGATCGGCAAGTGTCGCCGGCAGTTCGAGGTTGACCGAGTTCTGAGCCAAGCGCCAAATCCGCAGTGCCTCGCGGAACTGCACCTCGGCCTCGGTATAGCGGCTCTGCTTGAACAGATTCTGAGCCAACCGATTGCGCGCCGATGCCAGTTCGGGATGATCCGCGGGCATGCGTTTTGCCAGAATCTCGACCGAACGCCGCATCAGCGGCTCGGCTTGCGCAAACTGGGTCTGCATCTCGTAGGACGAAGCAAGGTTCGCCAGGCTCAGCGCAACTTGCCGATCCTCCTTGCCGTGTATGCGCTCGCGCATTTCGACGGCACGAAGAAGAAGCGGGATCGACTCGGCCACGCGCCATTGACGCTTGTAGATCTGGGCGAGGTTGTTGAGGCTCTCGGCAATGTGCTCGTAGTTCGGGAATTCGACCTTCTCGCGCATCTCGAGCGCACGCAAATAGAGCTTTTCCGCGTCGTCGTAACGGCCTGCGAGTTGGTACTGAAAGCCGAGATTGGAGGTCGCCGTCGCGATGTTCGGATGGCCGGCCGGAAGCACCTTCGAGAAGATGACGAGCGAGCGCTCCATCAGTGGGTCGGCCTCCACGAGGCGGCCTTGTTTCTGATAGAGGTGGCCGACCCAGGCGATGGCGCTGGCGTAGACGACGGTTTCCTCGCCGTCGCGTTGCTTGGCGACGCTGGCAAACTCCTCGGCGACTTGCAGCGCCTCTGCATAGCGAGCGTCGCGGGCGAGGATTGCGACGCGGACCGCCAATTCCTCGTAGCTGGGTCCTTTGGATTGGGCGGCAGCAGGTAAACTCGCCGCAACGACCGAGCCGACCACAAAAGCGAGCGCCGCCAGCCAGGTCGAGACACGAGCGGTGATGCGCGCACCTTCGGCTTTGCCATGGACTGAGTGGCCGGAAGGGGCGCCGGTACGGTTGTGGCCGGTACACATGGCTGAAACGGTCCCGTGCGAGGTATGCAGCCAACTCTACGGCAAGATCGAAGATGCTGCCAGACAACATCATTGTGCGAAGGAGCCATACTGTTCACGCAAATGCTGTAACTTCGGTAACTACCGAGGCACGTCGGAAGGGAAATCGATCGAGTTGCCCCGCCAATTCGGAGCTATTTGACATTCCTGACCCGTCGATGACCCCTTGGCCGACTTTTGCTCCTGATGTCAGTGATGCTATCGTGCCGGCATGGAACCTGAAATGAAGCGAAAGCTGGCCGCAATTCTCGTGGCCGACGTGGTCGGCTACAGCCGACTGATCGCCGACGACGAGGAAGCTACCCTCCGGCGGCTTGAGACGTTTCGTGCCCTTTGGCAGGAATGCCTCTCAAAAACAGGCGGCAGGATCTTCAACACCGCGGGCGATGCGGTGCTCGCCGAATTCCAGAGCGCGGTCGAGGCTGTTCGTTGCGCGCTCGATTTCCAAGCGCAGGCCAAGGCACAAAACGACGGGCTCGTACCAACGCGGCAGATGCATTTCCGGGTCGGCATCACGATCGGCGACGTGGTCGAGCGGCGCGGCGACCTGCTCGGCGACGGCGTCAACGTGGCGGCGCGACTACAGACGCTGGCCGGTCCAGGCGGCGTTTGTGTCTCGAGTTGGGTGCGCGAAGCGGTCGCCAACAAGCTCGGTGCGCAGTTCACGGATCTGGGGGACCAGACCGTCAAGAATATCCCCACGCCGATCCGGGCCTATCTCGTGGGCGGGGCCAATAGCGGCGCCAGCCCGGCTGCATCCAGGGTCGAGAAGCAGGACTGGCTTGGACGGGCCGTGTCGAGCTGGCGTGGCATGGGCGTGCTTCTGGGCGTGTCGGCGGCTGGCGTTGCGGGAGCGTTTCTGCTCGTGTCGCAACTGGGATCAACAAAGCCTGTGGATGCGCCGGGAAAACAAGCCGTGGCGGATCCTGCTCCCAAGACCGCCAAGATCGAGCCCAATCTTCCGAAGTCTACGTCTACGCCTGCGCCCGCGGCCCCGACGCCACCAGCGGCTCCGAAAACCGCCTCTGCCGAACCGGCGCCAACGAAGGCTCCACCGGCCGCCGCCGCAGCACCTGCGTCCGACCCGAACATAAAACTAGGGATGCTGACCGACGCAGCCGAACGGGAACTGCGCGTCGGCGACAGGTTCAAAGAATGCGAGACATGCCCCGAAATGGTGGTCATGCCGCGCAGTGAGTTCGTGATGGGATCGGCGCCGGGTCAGCCAGGACACGAACCCGACGAGGCACCGGCGCACAAAGTTGTATTCGGAACGCGATTAGCGGTCGCGCGATATTCGGTCTCGGTTGGCGAGTACGAGACGTTCGTGGCACTGACCGGTTACCGGCCAGGTGCGGGTTGCCGGATATTCGACGGCGGCCAATGGTCGGAGCGCGGAAACCTTTCATTCCGAAATCCTGGCTTCACGCAAGGTCCAGATCATCCCGTCGTCTGCATCAACTGGAGCGATGCGAAGGCTTTCACCGACTGGATGACAGCGCGGATGAACGCCGACTACCGGCTTCCGACGGAGGCAGAGCGCGAGTTTTTCACGCGGGCGGGATCGACGACTGCGTTCTGGTGGGGCAACGACATCGAACCCGGTAAGGCCAGCTACGATTGGTCCAACGTGTTCGGCGGAAGCTCGCGGGCAGAGCCTCGGCGCGGAACGTTCGCCGTCAACGCATTCCAGCCGAATGCCTGGGGGCTTTTCCAGGTCCACGGAAACGTATCCGAGTGGGTCGAGGACTGCTGGAACGACACCTACAAGGGGGCGCCCGCAGACGGCTCGGCTTGGACTTCTGGCGACTGCAAGAGGCGGGTCCTGCGCGGTGGTTCGTGGGGATACGCACCAAAGGACATCCGTTCGTCCTATCGCGAAGGCGCGACGCTTTCGAACCGCAATTTCAACTTCGGTTTCCGCGTGGTGCGGGTATTGCGCGGCAGCCGTTAGAAACTCGCAGCCCTGAAATCAAAACAGCGGGCCCGGTTTCCCGGACCCGCTATTTGCATTTTCAGCGAGAGAGAAGCCGGTCAATCAGACCGCTTCCTTCAGCTCCTTGGCGGCGCGGAATGCGACCTTCTTTGAAGCCTTGATCTTGATCGCTTCGCCCGTGGCCGGGTTGCGGCCCATGCGAGCGGGACGCTTGCGAACCTGAAGAACGCCGAGGCCGCCCAAACGGAGACGAGCGCCCTTCTTGAGGTGGGTAGTGATCATCATCACGAGCTCGTTCAGGAGCTCGTTGGCCTGCTTCTTGGGCATCTCGTGCTTCTCGGCCAGCGCCGTGCCAAGATGCTTAAGGGTGACGGTCGGCGCCTTGGCCTTAGCAGGAGCAGCGGCCTTTGAAGGTGCTTTCGCAGATGATTTCGCAACGGACTTTGCCATGATTCGAATCCTCTTCTGTTTGATTCCAGTTGTTCAAGTAGATCGGGGAGGGGCGCCTGAGCGTTACTGAGCAATATTGCGAATCACCTGACTCAGGAAGCCTAAACGCGCAAAAACCCTCAAGATTCCTCAGTAAGTTGTTCGTTTGCAACGGTTTCTTAGGGTTTTCGCTCCAGATCCGCGATTCTTCTGCCCGGAGCCTCAGCAACACAGACGTATCGGTGCCATCGGCACAACTTCAATCCGACCTGATTGCGAACTGGCGGCAGACGCTGGATGCGAGGCCGATCACACTTAAGTATTCGACCGCAGCGCGCGGTTGGTATACTCGTTTTTCTCTGCAGTTCAACAGGGCTCGATGATGGTAGTGCCCCAACACGTGGTGTAAGCCCACAGGCATGATCCGGAGCGCCGCGGCTCGGATTGTCAGGCGGCCGGGATTGCCGGCGGCCTGACGGTGGCATCATCGCAGAAGCCGGCCATCGTTTCCAGGCTCATGTAGCGGCGCG
>CANJPN010000303.1 GCA_947475855.1 Bradyrhizobiaceae bacterium | reverse complement strand
TGTCTGGCACGATCTCAAGGCGCATCATCTGGCCCATAAGACATTCACCGATGTCGAAGCACTCGACCGCGAAATCCACGCGGCCGTGGAAGCCTTGAACAGCGAGCGAAATGTCGATTCGTTGGTCAACTGGCGAATCTCTGCTTAGATGTTGCGAGTGGGGTCGAGAAGAATAGCGGCGTCGATGATGTCGGCTTTGCCGCCTATGCGCCGTATCGCTTCGACTTGTTCGCCCGTGCCGCCTGGGCCGTCGCCGGCCTTTCCATCCCAGAGGGCTATAACGGCGTACGATTCTGCCATTTCTTGCGCCAGCTCGATCATTCGGGCATTGCAGAGCGCGTAGCCGTTGTCTGCTTTCGCGTCGAGTAGGATCTCGCGCTGGGAGGGCGGAAGAGATTCCCAGTTGTCACGGAACATCTGCTCCCAGCCGCCGTTGGGCACGCCGGCGACGGACGTCTCGATGAAATCATCGACAGGGAAGGGCAGCACCATCCGGTGTTCTATGCCGAAAAGCCGGCATGCTTCGTGAAAAAGCAGGTCGCCGCCGCGCGCGCCGCTGGCGATTCCGACGATACGGCCGCGGGTCAGCTTGCGCGCCCGCGTTATCGCGTCGCGGATTGCGCCCCAGGCAACAGCTTCAGCGTGCTGCGGAAAGCGCGGCTTCGCCCGGCCGGGCAAGTCGACCATGTGGCCCGTGAACATGATTGCCAAGTCGAACATCTTTTGGGTCATCGTGTGGTTCCTGCCTGATACAGACGCCTCCAAAGAAGCATCGCGCTTCGTTGCTTTGCGGTCAATTCAGCGGCCATGATATTGGTTCCAGTGGCATTTCGGAGGCCAGGGGCTTGCACTTTGCGCAGCGCACCTTAGTTTGGATCTTCCCGTCAATTTATGGTTTTGATGCATCGCCATGTTCGGTCTCGACCGTGACTCCGCCCAGCATCTGCTGCTGTTCCTCATGTTATGGTCGCTGGTCGGCGGTGTCTGCGTTATAGAAGGCAGAAAACGTGGCGTCAGTGTCGGTGTCGCGATCCTGGGATCGTTTCCTTTTTGGGTGGCGGTTTTCGCGATGTGGCTGTTTCGCCAGCCGGTGATCCACGACGACTGACAAATTCGAGCGGGGTTGAGGTTCGCCCGGAGACCCGGAGGCCCGGGTTCGAGCGTGCGCCTTGCCGGCCAAGCTGCGTTTCAGGTCTCGGCGGACTTATGTGCTCATGACCCTTCACTTCCGCTAGACCCTAGCCGTTGGGATGAGGGGTGGCCGCGAGGTAACGTCTGTATCTGAAATCGTTGCTAAAAATCGCAGAGCGCTGCCGGAGCGCCGCGAATGGCTTTCCGTGCAAGCCAGGTGAGCTTTTTGTCGCCGGTTGAAATCGCTCGCTCCCCCTAGCAACGTCTTCCGGCACATTGTAGTACACGCTCGATATCGGCGGGGCTCGCGGCTTCAGCCCGAGCCAACGTGTGCGGGATCAGTGGACTTTCTTCGCCGGGACAGGGGCAGCCATGCCGAAGCAGCTCATCATCGATGGGAAGGCCTTCGAGGCGGAGGACGGCATCACGGTGCTGCAGGCCTGCGAGCAGGCCGGCGTCGAGATTCCGCGGTTCTGCTATCATGAACGGTTGACGATCGCGGGCAACTGCCGGATGTGCCTCGTCGAGGTGCAGGGCATGCCCAAGCCGGTCGCGTCGTGCGCCATGGGCGTCAGCGACCTGCCGCCGAACCGCGACGGCACGCCCAAGCAGATCATGACCCGTACGCCGATGGTGAAGAAGGCGCGCGAGGGGGTGATGGAGTTCCTGCTCGTCAATCATCCGCTGGATTGCCCGATTTGCGACCAAGGCGGGGAATGCGACCTGCAGGACCAGGCGATGGCCTACGGTTCGGGTGGTTCGCGGTACGACGAGAACAAACGGGCGGTGGAAGAGAAGTATCTGGGGCCGCTCATCAAAACGGCGATGACCCGGTGTATCCAATGCACGAGATGCGTGCGCTTCATGACCGAGATCGCGGGGGTCGAGGAGCTGGGTGCGATCGGCCGTGGCGAGGATATGGAGATCACCACCTACCTCGAGCGCGGGATGATCTCGGAGATGTCGGCCAACGTGGTCGACCTGTGCCCGGTGGGCGCTCTGACGCACCGGCCATGGGCGTTCAGCGCGCGTCCCTGGGAGATGCGCAAGACCGAATCGATCGACGTGATGGATGGTGTCGGTTCCTCGATCCGGATCGATGCGCGTGGTTCGGAAGTGATGCGCATCCTGCCGCGCAACAATGACCTGGTCAACGAGGAGTGGATTTCGGACAAGACGCGGCATGTTGCTGATGGATTGCGCACGCAGCGGCTCGACCAGCCGTACGTACGCCGGAATGGCCGGTTGGAACCGGCGAGCTGGGATGAGGCACTGGCCGCTGCCGGGATGCGGCTCAAGGATACCCCTTCGCAGAGAATCGGTACGATCGTCGGTGATCTTGCTGGTGCTGAGGAGATGTTCGCGCTTGCTGACCTCATGGGGCGGCTGGGTTCGCGGAACATCGATTGCCGGCAGGACGGGGCCAAGCTCGATCCGGCTCTGGGGCGGGCCAGCTATGTGTTCAATGCGACGATCGAGGGCATCGAGAAGGCGGACGCGATCCTGCTGGTGGGCACCAATCCGAGGCTCGAGGCAGCTGTGTTGAATTCGCGCATCCGCAAGCGCTGGCGGCAGGGTGGGCTCAAGGTCGGACTGATCGGAGCGCCCGTCGATTTGACCTATGCTTGCGAGCATCTGGGGGCTGGACCACAGACGCTTGTCGAGGTGGCCGAGGGCCGGCACCCGTTCGCGAAGGTCCTGGCGGAGGCCAAACATCCTCTGGTGATCGTCGGGCAGGCGGCAGCAAGGCGCGCCGACGGCGCTGCAGTGCTCGCGACCGTGGCGAAAATCGCGCTGGCGGCGAGTCAGGGTAAGGACATGGGCGCGACAGCGTTCAACGTGCTGCACACCGTCGGAGGTCGCGTGGCAGGCCTCGATCTCGGGATCGTTCCGGGAGAAGGCGGCATGGATACCGGCGGGATGGTAGCGGCAGCGGGGGCGGGCAAGCTCGGCGTGCTGTTCCTGCTCGGCGCGGATGAAATCGACATGACCAAGCTCGGTAGTGCTTTCGTGATCTACCTGGGTAGCCACGGCGACGCCGGCGCGCACCGCGCGGACGTGATCCTGCCGGGGGCGGCCTACACCGAAAAGTCTGCTACCTACGTCAACACCGAGGGCCGCGTGCAGATGACCCACAAGGCGGCGTTTCCGCCAGGTGCTGCGAAGGAAGACTGGACGATTGTGCGCGCGTTGTCCGAGCAGGCGGGCAACAAATTGCCGTATGACAACGTGACGGTGCTTCGCAAGGCGATGTATGAAAAGGCGCCTCGCCTTGCCTGGATGGCGGGTGCCGGCGCGGAAAACGTGTCGGGTGTCGAGAAGGCGGCTGCGCGGGGCGGGCAGATGGCCAATGACGCGTTCGGCGCGGTCATCACGGACTTTTATCTTACCAATCCGATCGCGCGGGCATCGGCTGTGATGGCCGAGCTCAGCGCGATCAAGCGGAATGCTGCTGCCCGCCCCGCGGCGGCGGAATAGTCGGGGAACGGGGATACTTCGGCATATGCTGGCACAAGCGATCGAGATCTGGTGGACCTACGGCTGGCCGCTTGCCCTGATGGTGGCAGGAAGCCTCGCCGTGCTGGTCGGGCTATTGATCATCGTCGCTTTCCTGCTGCTGATGGATCGCAAGGTCTGGGCGGCGGTTCAGCTTCGCCGTGGACCAAACGTGGTCGGTCCGTTCGGCCTGCTTCAGTCGTTCGCCGATCTGCTGAAGTTCGTACTGAAGGAGCCGCTGATCCCGGCGGGTGCCGACAAGGCGGTGTTCCTGCTGGCGCCGCTGGCGACGGCGGCGTGCGCCCTGGCTGCATGGGCGGTGATCCCGCTCGATCAGAACAGTTGGGGCAAGTGGGTGATCGCCGACCTCAACATCGGCATTCTCTATATACTCGCGATTTCGTCGCTGGGCGTCTACGGCGTGATCATGGGCGGCTGGGCGTCGAACTCGAAGTATTCGTTCATGGGCGCGCTGCGCTCGGCGGCGCAGATGGTGTCCTACGAGGTCTCGATCGGGTTCGTGATCATCACGGTTCTATTGTGCGTCGGATCGCTCAATATGACGGCAATCGTGAAGGCGCAGGAAGCGGGCGTGGCGACCTGGCTCTCGCGGATGGCCGGCGCGGACACAGGGGCCGGGCAGGTCATCGCCAAGCTATCGTTCCTCAACTGGTTCTGGTTGCCGCTGTTCCCGATGTTCGTGGTGTTCTTCATCTCTGCGCTGGCCGAGACCAACCGGCCGCCGTTCGATCTGCCGGAAGCGGAATCGGAGCTGGTGGCGGGCTTCATGGTCGAGTACTCGTCGACACCCTACCTTCTGTTCATGCTGGGCGAGTACGTCGCGATCGTCACGATGTGCGCGATGACGACGATCCTGTTCCTGGGCGGCTGGCAGTCGCCGGTGGCGATGGCGCCGTTCACGCTGGTGCCCGGCATCTTCTGGTTCATCGGCAAGATCACGTTCGTATTCTTCATGTTCGCGATGGTGAAGGCCATGGTGCCGCGCTATCGCTACGATCAGCTGATGCGGCTGGGCTGGAAGGTGTTCCTGCCGTTGTCGCTGCTGATGGTGGTGGTGGTGGCGGGCGTGTTGCAGTTCGGAAACCTGGCGCCGTGAGGTTTAGGTGATGGCAATAGGGCTCGGTGGCGCAAGGGTGGCGGGGGATCCCGCCTTCATCGGCTCCGTCGTCGGGTTTTTCGTCTCGCTGATCCTGTTCGCGCTCATGATGGGGCTGTCGATCAGGATCGACGGACGAGAAGGTGGGAAGGGCTGTATGGGCTGCTCGTGCCTGTTGCGGCTCGGAGCGCTGCTCGTGCTGACGCTGGGGCTCGGTGCTGGATACATGATCGGCCGGTCGATCGCCGGTTGAACTGGCGGGTCGGAAGGCCAGTTCGAGATGAGTTGGATGAGGCCGAAAGGTCTCGGTACGGATGAGGAGGCAGCCCGTCATGGGGCTCGCACAAGGCATAAAGTCGCTGTTTCTCGCCGAGTTCGTCTCGGCGTTCTTCCTGTCCATGCGCTACTTCTTCAAGCAGAAGAAGACCTTGAATTATCCATTCGAGAAGGGGCCGCTCAGCCCGCGCTTCCGTGGCGAGCATGCGCTGCGCCGGTATCCGAACGGCGAGGAGCGCTGCATCGCGTGCAAGCTGTGCGAGGCGATCTGCCCGGCGCAGGCGATCACGATCGAGGCGGGACCGCGCCGCAACGACGGCACGCGGCGGACGACGCGCTACGACATCGACATGACCAAGTGCATCTACTGTGGTCTTTGCCAGGAGGCCTGCCCGGTGGATGCGATCGTGGAGGGACCGAACTTCGAGTTCGCGACCGAGACGAGAGAGGAATTGTTCTACAACAAGGAGCGTCTCATCGCGAACGGTGATCGTTGGGAGCGGGAGATCGCGCAGAACATGGCACTCGATGCCAAGTACCGCTGAGGACGCAAGAGCGCTGTTGCTCAAGCTGTCGGACGACGAGCTCGCCCGCTACGGCGAAATCGCGCGCGATCAGGCGAGCGCGGAGCTGTCGCGGTGGTGGGTTCAAGCGGTGCTGGCGTTTGGTGCTGTCTGCGCTTTCGGTTGGGCGGCCGTGCGGTGGGGCATCGAAGCTGCCGGGTTCGGCCGCGCCGTGGTCGTCGCCGCCGGGGGCGGGCTGCTTCTGGCGTACTCGCCCTACAAGCGGGTGAAAAACTGGATTTTGTGGCGGCGGCACTGCAAGGCGGTGTCGTTCGAGCAGGAGCGGCGCCTCGGCGCGCCGGCTACGAGGGTGAGGGTCGATGTGGCTCGCTGACGTATTCTTCTACCTGTTCGCCGTGCTCGCGGTGGCGTCCGGCGCCATGGTGATCATGGCGAAGAACCCCGTGCACGCGGTGCTGTTCCTGATCCTGGCGTTCTTCAACGCGGCGGGCCTGTTCGTGCTGCTGGGGGCCGAGTTCCTGGCGATGCTGCTGGTCATCGTCTACGTCGGCGCTGTCGCGGTGTTGTTCCTGTTCGTGGTGATGATGCTCGACGTGGATTTCGCGGAGCTGCGGGCCGGCTTCATCAAGAATGCGCCGCTGGGGCTGCTGATCGCGGGCATCGTGCTCGCAGAGCTGATCATGGTGCTGGGCTTCCGGCTGGTGAAGCCGACGACGCTCGCCAAGGCGACAGTGCCGATCTCAACGGTAGCGGGCATCGACAATACGACAGCGCTGGGCCGCGTGATCTACACGCAATACGCCTACTACTTCGAGGCGGCCGGTCTCATTCTGTTCGTGGCGATGATCGGCGCGATCGTGCTGACGCTGCGCCACAAGGAAGGCGTGCGGCGGCAGTCGATCGCGGCTCAGGTGGCGCGCAATCCGAAGACGGCGATGGAAGTCGTGAAGGTGCCGAGCGGCGGCTTTACCGTTCCGGACAAGGTTGTCGACAACAAGCCCAAAGAGAAGGTCGGCGCATGAAGAACGGACGCGCCGACCACGACGACGACGAACCGGGTGATCCGAAGATCACGCGTATCGAGGATGCGCGTCGGCGTCGGCAGCTCGGCCTCGATGGCGGGAATGGTGCGAAGAAGCAGGGCGCTTCGGCAAAGCTGGCTGGGCGGGGCGTGGGTGAGCTGTTGTTTGGTGCTGTCATCGTGGCGATGGCGGTCGGGCTGGTCGTCAGTGTGACGCGGCCGTTGTGGCAGGGGGCGTTGTCGTTCGCGCCATGATGATCGTGTCGAATAATCGTGGACGCAGCGGTGTTCGCCGCGCGCCCCCCTCCGGCCCTACGGGCCACCTCCCCCGCGAGGGGGGAGGGGAAGAGCAGGCCGATGAGCGGGAGAAGTCATGACAGTCGGACTTGGACATTACCTGACGGTTGCCGCGTGCCTGTTCACGCTCGGCATCCTCGGTATCTTCCTCAACCGGAAGAACGTGATCGTCATTCTGATGTCGATCGAGCTGATGCTGCTCGCGGTGAACATCAACTTCGTCGCGTTCTCCTCGTTCCACGCCGATCTCGTGGGGCAGGTGTTCGCGCTGTTCGTGCTGACCGTGGCTGCCGCCGAGGCTGCGATCGGGCTCGCAATCGTCGTCGTCTACTTCCGCAACCGCGGTTCGATCGCGGTGGAGGACGTGAACATGATGAAGGGTTGAAGAGTGGGAGTTGGGGATTGGGAGTAGGGACGTGAATTCGCCTTCGATCAGTACGTACAGAGACTTGGGCGTGTGGCAACAGGCCATGGCATTGGCTGCTGATTGCTACAAGGCGACGAGTTCTTTCCCCCAATCCGAGATCTACGGAATGACTTCCCAGATCAGAAGAGCGGCGACGTCGGTTCCGGCCAATATCGCCGAGGGACATGGTCGCGAAACCACGGGTGCGTACATCCAATTCCTGAGGATTTCACAGGGTTCGCTGAAAGAGGTGGAGACGC
>CANJPN010000302.1 GCA_947475855.1 Bradyrhizobiaceae bacterium | reverse complement strand
CAGACCGGGCGGCATCCGCTCGTCTTTGCCGCGCAGGAGAACATCGCCGCCGCGGTGGTCTGGTACGGCGCTGCCTCGAAACGCGAATGGGATGTGTCGAGGCTGCAACCCAAGCCGCTCGTCGATGTGATCGCGCAGATCAATTGTCCGGTGTTCGGGGCGTTCGGCGCGCTCGACCACATCATCTCGCTCGATGACGTCAGGCGCTTCCGCAACGCGTTCGAGGATGCGGGGAAGAGCTACGAGATCCACGTCTACGGGCAGGCGCCGCACGGCTGGCTGAACGACACGATGCCGGGGCGGTATCGCAAAGCGGAGGCCGATGCCGGCTGGTCGGCGCAGCAGGCGTTTCTGGCGCGGGTGCTGGCGCCGGGGTATCGCGAGACGGCAACACAGTGGACGTTCGTCGCCGAACGGCCGGCCGGGTACGATTTCTCGAAGAACGTGCGGATGGAGTAGCCGCGGGAGCGGGGAAGCGGGAGTTGGGAAAATGGCGGGTTACGCTACGCTAACCCGCCCTACGAGGTTCTGCCGCGACCGGCGCGCTCGCGATTTCCTGGATCAGCTTGCGCAGGATGGCGTTGCCGAAGTCCTCGAACGTCTCGGCGGGGATGGCGAAAGCGCCGGGACCGCCGATGACATTGTTGCGGTAATGCTCCTCGAGGTCGGGCTCCAGCTCCAGGATCGGCAGGCCGTTGATGTTGATGCCCTGCTCGACGGCTTCGTCGCGGGCGGCGGTGGCGGGACGTCCGCGGTTGTTTGCGCCATCGCCTGAAATGTCGATCACCCGGCGGCCTCCGGCGAACGGTGTCTGCGTCAACACTTGCACGCCGTAGTCGATGGCACCGCTGACCGAGGTGCCGCCGCCGAACAGGTGGCGTTCAGACGCCTGGACCTTCTGCGCAAAATCGCGGATCGAGGCGGGGTCGTCGATGAAAGTCCAGGCAACTACCGGTACCTGCAGGCGTGGTCCGGTCCATTGGTACATCGCCACGCCGATTGCGCCGCGCGGGCCAGACTTGATCGCCTGGAGCACCCGAGGATCGAGAAACGCATCGACGTAACCGCGCTTCTGCAAGTCGAAGCGGATCTGATTGACGCTGCCGGATGCATCGACGCCGAGCGCGAGATTGAGATCGACCTCGCGGCGGGGCTGTGCGGCGGCGTGGCGGGTCGTGGAGGCGAGGGCGCCGGCCAGGGAGCTCGCCGCGATCAATGTCAGCGCGTCGCGGCGCGTCGTCCGTTTCCGCACGGTCATGATTGCAACTCCAGCGCTGGTGGAACCAGTTTGAACCGAAGTTAGAAGTCTCGGCCAGCAAAATTGAGACGGGACGGGAATTGGCTCCCGTCCCGCGAAGTGCTCTCGATCAGCCCCATTCGCGCTAACATAGCGCGCGAACATAGAAGTCCCTGCGTTCCCGGAAGCCGAGTGCCGCGAGGCTATCCGGCAACTTTACGCTCCTGAGAGCGGTAAAGGCCCGGGCTCTTCACGCTCCGACCTTGCGGTCGGATCGTTCGTCCGGGGACGCATAGAAGTGGTATGGTACATCCAGTCGCTCATGTCAGCGCGAATGCTTCAGCCCTTGGTCGCCTCGAACTTGGCGCTGCCGGCGGTGCCTTCGATCTTGTTGCCGGCGACCTTGCCCGTGTACGTCGTGCCGCCCGCGGTGAACGAGATGCTGTCACCGGTGAGCTTGCCGTTGGAGATCGGCGCTATGACGTTGCCCTTCTTCACGGTGCCGGAGACATTCTGGTAGGTCTGCTTCAGAGCGATCTCGCTGTCGCCCATCTTCCAGGTGCCCTCGACCTTGGCCGGAACGACCCAGAAGAAGCCGCGGCAGTAGGACGAGCAGCCTTCCTTCACCTCGAACTTCTCGTCGGCTTCCCAGTCGCCCATGTCGAACGTGTTCGACACGATGCGCGTGCCCGGCTTCATGTCGAGGATCTTCGGGCGCAGGCGGTAGTTGATGTCGGTGAGCAGGAACATCGTGATCACGGTGGCTTTCGAGAAGTCGGTCTCGAACAGGTCGGCCTTCACGAACGAGGCCTTGGCGGTGACGCCTTCCTTTTCGGCGTTCTTCTTCGATAGCTCGACCATGTCGGGGTTGTATTCGATGCCGAAGGCGGTAGCCCCGCGCTTGGCTGCCGTGATGACCGTGCGGCCGTCTCCGGAGCCCAGATCGTAGTGGATGTCGGCGGCGGTGAGCTTGGCTGTGTCGAGCATGCGATTGACCATCGCGAGCTGTGTCGGCACCCAGATGACATCCTTGCCGGCCTGGCCGACCTGCGGCTCGAAATCCTTGGCGGGCTGCTGGGCGTTGACGGCACCGGCGACCAGCATGAGCGCCAGACCGGTTACCGCGACGGAGCGGCCGAGATACTCTCTCACGTTCATGTATTTCCTCCACTGAACGGGGCTGCCCCATGGCGGCGCCGAAATCGAGCCGTTGGCGCTCCATCGGGGAGCGACTGAAGGCGCTGTCGGCAATTTAGAGCCTGCCAACAAGTAATTCCACTGTGCCCTCGGCACTATTGACACGTAGCCTTTGGGGTATTCCCGGCCGGGTAGGGCATCGAACTGCCGTTTCAGGCGCAATTCAGGGTGAGGGTGCAGGATCAGGGGCGGGGGCGACGCGACCGGCGATGGCGTAGAGGACGGCATAGAGAAGCATGCCGGTCAGCGCCGATGCCGCCTGTACCTCGGCGATCGGCCAGAGGATGCCGACGGTGATTGCCACGAAAGCGAGGCGGACGATGACCGGCATCTTCATCCGCAGAACGTAACCGTGGGCGGCGAGCGCCGAGACGAAGACGAGTGTCACGCACAGCGCCGTATCGGTTGCGATCTTGGCGGGGTCGCCCTGCAGAAGTACGCCGTTGTTGAACACGAACATGAACGGCAACAGGAACCCGCCGATCGCGTACTTGCAGGACAGGTTGCCAATCGTGAACGGGTTGGCGCCGGCGATCGAGGCGGCGGCGAATGCGGCTGGCGCCACGGGCGGTGAGATCGCCGAAAGGCAGGCAAAGAACAGCATGAACATGTGCACTTCCATAACGGGAAGCGCGAATTTGGTGACGAGCACGGGAGCGAGAAGCGCGACGCCCATCAGGTAAACGCCGGTCGTCGGCATGCCGGTGCCGAGCAGGATCAGCACGGCGCCGGCGATCAAGAGTGACGGCCAGACGAGGCCGCCCGAAAGCTGGAACAGCAAGAGTGTGAATTTGCCCGACAGGCCGGTCAGCTCGATGCAACCCATGATGAGACCGGCCGCTGCAACGGATGCGGCGAGCGGCACCATCGACTTGCAGGTTTCGGTGCAGCCTTCAACAAAGCGGACGGGGCCGATGCCGCTGCCGCGCTTGAGCCAGCTCGTGACGAGGACGGAGATCGTCGAGCCCGCGGCGATGTAGGAGGGCGAATAGCCTTCCATGAGCAGCCACATGAGGACGGCAATGGGAATGAGGCTTGGCCAATTGACGGTGAGGGCCGCACGCAGGCCGACGATGTCCTTGGCGGGCAGGCGGCCAAGGCCCAGCGTACGCGCCTCGAAATGCACGAGGATCATGATGCCGAGGTAGTAGATCAGCGCCGGCAGCGTGGCGTAGAGCGCGATGCGCGCGTAGGGCAGGCCGGTGAAATCGGCCATCATGAACGCGACCGCACCCATGACGGGCGGCAGCATCGAGCCCCCGCACGAGGCGGCGGTCTCGATGGCTGCTGCATGAGCGGCTGGAATGCCGAGGCGCTTCATGATCGGGATGCTGACGGGTCCTGTTGTCGCGACGTCGGCGACGGGCGAGCCGGAGATCGAGCCGTAGAGGCCGCTGGAGACGACGCAGGCCTTCGCCGGGCCTCCGACCATCCGACCGGTCATGGCGGCGGCGATGTCGAAGAACAACTGGCCGCCGCCCATCATCACGAAGAAGTTGCCGAACAGCACGAACAGGAACGCGTAGCCGGCGGCGACATAAAGCGGGCTGTCGAAAATACCGTCGGTGCTGATCGTCAGCATGTCGAGGAAGTAGTCGAGCTCGATGCCGTGGTGACGGAAGCTGCCGGTCAGGAGTTGGCCGTAAGCGGCATAGGCGATCGCGAATGGAATGAGGCTCGTGAGGCCGGCGCCGACGGAGCGGCGGCATAGCTCGATCGTGATCCCTATGAGGCCGAAGGCAGCGATACGGTCGCCGGTTTCCATGTCCGAGAAGCCGCGGGTCCAGGCCTGATAACGCGGCTCGTTGATGATGAACCAGGCCCCGAGAGCGGCGCTTGACAGCGCAAGCAGTATGTCGACGCCAGTTAGGCGGTGATAGCCTTTCGCGAAGCTGGTCGTCAGGAAGCAGAGCGGGAAGAAGAACAGAATGAACCAGGAGATATGCAGGTGTTGGGAGGCCGAGGCGAACAGCGCCAGATAGAACACCGTGGCGACCGTTGCGAGAGATAGCAGTGAGACGATGATCGCCATCATGCCGACCGGCTCGACCCGTTCGGTCTCGCTGAACAATGCACGGACGATACGGCGCGGCCAGGCCACTGCCACAGCTCCGGATGTCTCAGCCGGTTGTGGTTCCGGTGGGCTGGCTCGTGTTGTCATCGTTCCTGGCGTCCCGTTCTATTTGCCGAAGCCATCGAGCCACTTCTTCGCGGTGGCAAGCACCTCCGGTTTGACGTTGGCGAGCGAGCTGAAGACGGCAGCGGCATGCTCGGGCGACACCGGCTCATAGGGGACGCCATTCGATTTCACGGCGAGGGCCACGAAATCGGGATCGGTGATCGCGGCCTGGAAGCCCTTGCGCAGTGCCGTGAGCGCGGGCTCGGGGATCTTGGGCGGTGCGAGGCCGATGTAGGCCATCTCGGTGAACATCTTGACCAACCAGTCCATGGTCTCCCAGTCGACGCCGGCCGGCAGCGCGCCATGGATCTCGCGGTAGAGTTCGGGGAGTGCGAGCATGTCCGGCAGGTGCGGGTTCTTGGCGAACTTGCCCTCGGCATCGACGCCGGCAAGGTAGCTGATCGCGATGCCTTGGCCGGATTTGATGAAGTCGGCGTTGCGGGTGCGGAAGGTGCCGATCGAAGTGTTGTGCATCTCGACCTCGCCGCGCTGCATGGCAAGGAACACCTCGGTGCCGCCGCGGTAGCCCATCACGAACTTGTACTTGACCTTCAAGAGATCGAGCGCGACCGCGGAGAGGAGGCCGGACAAGTCCGTGGCATTCTGCGCGCCGACAGCGACGAAAGGCGCCCTTGCGATATCGGCGGGTTTCTTCATGCCGCCGGGCACGATGTCGGTGCGCGCATAGAGCACGCGGGTGTCGGCGAAACCGCCCCAATAGCGAAGCTGGTCGTAGCGGATGCGCAATGTCGAATGGCCGAGCGCCTGGGCGAGCGGATCCCAGGGGCCGTACATCACGGTGAAGCCGTCGGGCGTCGCTTTCTCGCCGATGTAGTTGGTCGCCAGCATGCCCCCGGCTCCAGCCATGTTCTGCGCGATGACGTTGGGATTGCCGGGAATATGGCGCCGCAGATAGGGCACGAGCATGCGCACGAAGTTGTCGACGGTGCCGCCGGCAGCCAATGCCACGACGATGTTGAGCTGTTTGCCCGCGTAGAAATCTTGAGCTTGTGCGGGTTGTGATTGCGCCGTTGAACCTGCTGCAAATGTCGCGACGACAATCGCCGTCAAGGCGCTCAGGTTAGCGAATTTCATATGCAGTGCCGCTCGTATCTTGGACGGCAGCCGTCGCCGGCTGCCGAGGTTGCGAAGTCGAGCCGGCCTACTTGATGACGCCGGCTTCCTTGTAGAAACGCAGCGCGCCGGGGTGGAGCGGCAACTGCGTGGGGTTTCGGGCAATGGTTTCAGCCGAGAACTTGGCGAGGGAGGGATGGACCTTCTGCACCTTGTCCTTGGCGTCGGTGATCGCCTTGAGAAATTTGTAGACCGTTTCCTCCGAAACGTGATTGCCGACAAGGCCCGCGTTCCAGTTCACCGTCATGAACGTATCGCGTTCGACGAAGGGATAGCCGCCCTTTTCGAGCTTTACGACGCGATAGCCGTACTTGCCGACGGCGCTCTTCATCTTCTCCTCGTTGCCTTCCACCCACAGCAGCGGACGTCCGCGATTGATGTCGATCACCTCGGCGGTCGGCAGGAAGGCGCCGTTTACGAGCATGTCGATCTTGCCGTCGCGCATCTGCGCGAGGCCTTCGTTGGTGTTGCCGCGGAACAGTGTCACGCCCCACTTGGCGAGCTCGGGGTCGCCGATGCCGTAAGCGCCGAAGTGCAGAAGGTACATGCCGTAGGTCGATTGCAGGTTGCCGGTGGTGTTGACGCCGAGCCGCATGGCCGGTTTCTTGGCGACGATGTCGTCGTAGCTGCGCACGCCCGCGCGATCGGCGAATTCTTTCGTCATCATCGCGTGCACGACGAGCTCGTCATGCATCGTCATCATGAAGGAGAACTTACCCTTCAATGATTCCTTGAAGGGCGCCTTGCCTTCCAGCGCGAACTCGATCTCCGGTCCGCCGCCTGTGAACGTGAATTCGGACTTGCCGTTCGACAGATTGAGGATGCCGCCTGCCGGGCTTCCTGGCTTGTAGGTCGCGTCGGTGCCCGGATAAGCCTCGCGGACGATGGCGTTGATGGTCTCGGCGACGACCTTGAAGTAGCCGGTGGCGGTGGCGCCGTCGACGGAGTAGCTGATCGGCTTTTTGTCATTGAAACTCTGGGCCCATGCGGAGGTCGCCAGGGCCGATGTCGATAGCAATGCGGCGGCGGCTGCGAGGCGCAATCGAAGCAAGGTCATCGGTTTCCTCCCGGGCATGCGGCATTCGTTTGGCGGCCGCTCCGGCATGATCCTCTACGACGCGAAACATCCAAGTCAAGGCGAGGCTTCACCGGTACGCCTGATGGCTTACTGCTTGGAGTGACGCAGCATAGGCAGCGGGCGCATTCGCCGCCTTGCGCGCGCTGGACGTCTGACAGGGATGATCCAGGGTGCGTAACGGTCGCGAGGGGGCACCTCGGTTGCCGGCAACAGCACCTTCGTAAGCTGATCCAAAAAGCAGGAGCGAACGAAAAGCGATCGGGTCGGGGATCGGGGGAAGTCTTCTGGCGCGGCCCCATCCCGGCTTCTTTCGGAGCAGCGACCGTGCCACGACAGATCGCGGATTATCGACAGCTGCGGGGCAGGCAAGTGGAATGTCGCGCAAGCTGGCGCGGGGAATGGCAGGGTGGGTCTGGTCCTTACATTCCGGGGCGGCGGCGCGGCGGCTGGTGATCGCGGGGATCGCCGTGCTATCGACGTCGCCGAGCGTCAAGACGGCCGGCGATCAGGGAGGACAACGGAATGCAAGAGGTGGCGATCCGGGTTTCGGTGGTGGCGCTGGGGTTTGCTATGTGCCTCGCAATGCCCGTCGCCGCGCAGACTTCTCCGGTAAAGACTTGGCCGGAGCGGCCGATCAAGCTGATCGTCACGCAGGCGGCGGGCGGCACGCCAGACATTCTGGCACGCATCGTGACGGAGGAGGTCGGCAAGCGGATCGGCGGCAGTTT
>CANJPN010000301.1 GCA_947475855.1 Bradyrhizobiaceae bacterium | reverse complement strand
CTCCCCAGTCGCGGGATCGAGCCAGCCGCAGGTGGCCAGCGCTTGCACGAGGGGTTGTCGTTCGGCCGGGCCCGATTTGCCGAGGCGATGGACGAGGAGATCGCCGTTGTGGTCGATGCCGCGTCGGGCGCCGCGATCGGGCGTCAGTCGCGCGAGGTAATCGGCGCCGACCGATTTGAAGCCGCTTTCGCGCCACGTATGGAAGTGCACCATCAGGTGGCGGGCGAAGCTGCCGATGAGCAGGCGGGGCTCGAGGATGTCGAAGCCTTCCGCCTCCAGGCTGGTACGGTCGCGGCTGGCGGGACCGGCATGCATCATGAGACGCATCATCAGGCCGAGCACGAGCCATTGTGGCGGCTCACCCTCGGGCGCGCCGGTGGGCCAGGCGAGCCGCATTCCGCCGATCAGGCCGCCGTCGAACATGATCGTATCGGGCCAAGCGAAGGTGATGGGCTTTTCGGGGGGGCAGTGCGCGGCCAAGCTATCGGCGGCGGCGTTCATGCCGGCGAAGAAGGCGCGGCGCGCTGTCGCGAGCGGCTCCTCGGGTTCCAGCACCACGGCGACTTCGACGAGATCGAAGCGGCGGGTCCAGACCAGGGTGCCCGCGCCCTGGGCTTCGGCGACTTCGATAGCCCTGGC
Source organism: Bradyrhizobiaceae bacterium (assembly GCA_947475855.1). Lineage (GTDB taxonomy): Bacteria > Pseudomonadota > Alphaproteobacteria > Rhizobiales > Hyphomicrobiaceae > CAMDPA01. The sequence continues at coordinate 6,923 of CANJPN010000301.1, read as the reverse complement.
ATAGGCGTCGCCAAGCTCCCGCAGGCCGATTGCGCGGTAGCCCGGCGGCAAATCCAGCGCGTTGTCATTTGGCGAGGCGGACACTTGGTGGCCTTTTGAAGTTCGGAACCGATCGGGGCCGGCGCGGATGTGGCCATGGGCCGATTGTTATATCGAGAGTGCTGCCCTAGATGAACATGGGAAACGGACGCAAGATCCCTGGTTACACGAGGAAAGGCAAACGCCGATGGATAAACCCGCGCGGCCGCCGGGACAGGCGTTGACGCCGAGAATCCAAAACACGGTTATCGTGTGTTCTTGCGAGGACACGATGCCGCTCGATTTGGGTGCGTTGCAGAAGGCCTGCAAGGGGGATCTCGTCCAGGGCGCGCGCCACCTGTGCCGAGGTCAGATCGACCTGTTCCGGGGGAGTGCCAAGTCTGGCCGGGTGACTGTCGCCTGTACCCAGGAAGAGCCGCTGTTCAGAGAAATCGCGGCGGAGGAAGGGCTAGGGGCCGCACTTGCGTTCGTGAATATCCGCGAGACGGCGGGGTGGTCCACCGAAGCGAAGCAGGCATCTGCAAAGATTGCTGCTTTGCTTGCGTTGGCGGACCATGCGCCCGAGCCGCAGAAGTTCGTCACACTCGAAAGCGAGGGCGTGACGCTCATTCTTGGGCGAGATGAGGTCGCGGTCGCGGCGGCGGAAGCGCTTGCCGATACGCTCGACATCACCGTTGTGCTGACCGGGGAGGCCGAAGTCGCACCGCTTCGGAAGACTCGATTTCCAGTGCGCCGTGGGATTGCGCGGCAGGCCAAGGGGCATCTGGGTGATTTCGAGGTCACGATCGACGGGTATGCCGAACCCGCTCCATCGTCGCGTACAAAGCTCGAATTCGGGGCGTCGCGAAACGGTCTTTCGTCGCGCGCGGACTTGATCATCGATTTGACCGGCAGGCCGCCGCTATTCACGGCATACGATCTGCGGGAGGGATATCTGCGCGCCGACCCGCAAGATCCGGCTGCCGTTGCGCGGCTCGTCACGAAGGCTGCGTCGCTGGTCGGCACATTCGACAAGCCGAAGTATGTCGCGTTTTCCTCTGATTTGTGTGCGCATTCGCGTTCGCGGATTACGGGATGCACTCGGTGCCTCGATCTGTGTCCCGCAGGCGCGATCACGCCTGCGCACGACCACGTCGTGATCGATCCCTATATCTGTGGCGGATGCGGTCAGTGCAGTGCGGCGTGTCCGACTGGCGCTGCGAGTTATGATTTCCCAAGCACAGAGCGCCTGATCGGCAAGATCCGCACGCTGCTCGCGGCATATCGTGAGGCGGGCGGCGAGAAGTCCATTCTACTGCTGCACGACGGCGAACATGGCGCAGAACTGATTGACGCGGCGGCCCGTCATTCAGCGGGGCTGCCGGCAAATGTGTTGCCATTGCAGGTCAACGAGCTCACTCAAGTTGGAATCGAGACTATCGCTGCGGCGTTTGCATACGGTGCGGCGCACGTGCGTTTTCTCTTGCGGGCGAAGCCACGTCACGATCCTGAAGGGCTTCGACAGACACTGGCGCTAGCCGAGCCTATTCTCGTATCGCTCGGTTATGGAGATGCTGCGGCGGCCGTGATCGAGACCGACGATCCCGACGTGATGCTGGAAGCGCTAGCGGGATTGCCGCCGGGGAATGCGTCGGCGCGGTCAGCGAGTTTCATTGCATCAGGGGGCAAGAGAGAGATCCTGCGGCTCGCATTGCGCGAATTGCATCGGGTGGCGCCAACGCCTGTCGATGTGGTTGCGTTGCCTGAGCGTGCGCCGTTTGGCCGGGTGAGGGTCGAAACGGCCGGCTGTACGCTATGCTTGTCTTGCGTGTCGGCTTGTCCGACTTCGGCGCTGAGTGCTGGTGACGACCGCCCGCTGCTGCGTTTCGACGAGGGGCTATGTGTGCAATGCGGCCTGTGTCGGGTGACGTGCCCTGAGAAGGTGGTCTCTTTGGAGCCACGGTTGAGTTTCGCGGCTTTCACCGGCGGTCCGGCGATGGTCAAGGAGGAGGAGCCGTTCTGCTGCATTTCCTGCGGCAAGGCTTTTGGCGTGAAAAGCACGATCGAGAAGATCGTGGCAAAGCTCGACGGCAAGCACTGGATGTATGCAGGTGATAACGCTAAGCGGCTCGATCTCGTGAAGATGTGTGAGGACTGCCGGGTGAGTGAGGTCACGAATTCCGGTTTCGATCCTTATGCTGCATCTCCCCGGCCGGCGCTGATAACGAGCGAGGACTACTTCGCCGAGCGCGAGCGGCAGCGTCAACTCAAGTTGAATAATGGGCCAGAAGGCGAGGGGGGGGCGTCTTGACTCGTATAGAGCTTCCAGCGGGCTACTCATCAGTAAATTGCCTTGGTTTCGTAGCACTTGGGAGCGTGTCACAATTGCTTTGCCCGCGAGCGATAGATCGAGCACGATAGTCGAGGTCGATAAGCCAAAGTCGTGTGACAGAGTTTGGCTGGGGGCCAACGGGCTATTCTTGGGGGGGCTGCATGCCGGATGGTGCGCTGGGCAAGTTCGGGCGATGGGGACGAAGCGGCTGGCCCCGCGATACGCGCGGACTACCGAAGCGTCCCGGCGCTATTCGAAGCCGGATGCCGTTCAGTGAAGCGCGCACGGCGCCCCCTAAGGTCTATGGCCGCATAGGCGATCTCGAGGTGCGGCTGGCGCGGACAAAAGCGGACGTGAAGCGCGCCCAGCGGCTGCGGTACGACGTGTTTTATCGCGAGATGTCCGCGAAGCCCTCGATCAAGGCGCAGTTGCGGCGGCGTGACGAGGATCGCTACGATGCCATTTGCGATCATCTGCTCGTTGTCGATCTTGCGCCGCAAGCAGACGATGCGCTGGGCCGGACATGGCGCTCCAATCGGCAGCCGCGCGTGATTGGTACGTATCGCGTGCTCCGACAGGAGGTGGCGGATCGCACGAGCGGGTTTTATACGCAGGGCGAATACGACATCGCTCCACTGATCGCCGCGCGTTCGCCGGGCTATCGGTTCATGGAGCTAGGGCGAAGCTGCGTCCTCAAGCCCTACCGCAACAAGCGTACGGTGGAGCTCCTGTGGCACGGGCTATGGACGTATGTGCGTGAGCACAAGGTCGATGTGATGATCGGCTGTGCGAGTTTCGAGGGCATCGATCCGGACGAGCACGCGATGGCGTTGTCGTTCCTCTATCATCATGCACTGGCGCCGCCGGAGTGGCGCGTGACGGCGCATCCGCAGATGCACACCGAAATGAACATGATACCGAAAGAGAAGATCGACGCGAAAGCCGCGCTGAAATCGCTGCCGCCGCTGATCAAGGGTTACTTGCGGCTTGGTGCCAAGGTTGGTGACGGTGCGGTGATCGACAGGCAATTCGGTACGACCGATGTGCTGATCGTGCTCCCGGTCGAGAATATCGATCCGCGCTATTTCGAGCACTTCGGTGCGCCTGAAGAGCGCGAAAGCCGCGTGGCAGTGGCTAAGTATGCGAGCAGGAAACAGGCGTCCAACTGAGGTTATCGCCGAGTTCAACTTCATGGTCGTTACGCGACGTTCGCCTGCAGCCAGTCAGCGATGACAGCTGCGATCTCGGCGCTGTTCGCCTCGATCATCATCATGTGGCCGTTCCCGTGGATGCCGCGATCGGCCAGCCGGATGAACGTGTTCTTCACGCCGGCTTGAGTGAGCCATTGCGACGTGCAGTGGTCATAGGGTGCATGGTACGATGCTTCGGCCTGCAGCACGACTACTGGAATGTCCGCGAGATTGACGAGGCGACGCGCGGGTTCGGCCTGCCGCCAGCAACGCATGAGGCCGGGACCCTGGGCTTCCTTCTCGCATACGACGGCAAGGTGCTCACCCGGTTTCAGCGGTGGGTCGTAAGTCAGCGGCAGGTGGCACACGCCACCTTCCTTGAAGGCCTTGCTCTCGCCGAACCAATCCGGGGCGCCCTTGAATTCTGCGTCGTGCACCGGTGGGCCGTTGGGTTCGACGGCGACGATGCCTTTCACGAGTTTCGGGCGGCGGTCAGCAATCAGCCAGCCAAAAGTGCCGGCCTGGGAATGAGTGAGTAGGACAGCCGGGCCGATACGGTCCAATAGGGCTGTGCCGGCTTCGGCATTGAGTGCCTGTTGCCTGGGGAAGTCACCGATGGAAGATAGCTGAGAGGCAAAGAATTCGTCGAAGAGTGGATCGCCTGGGCGAGCGTTGCCAGGGAACTGCGTGTGTAGGGCTGCCTGTGGCCAGAGCATCGCGTTTTTCGGGCCAACGAAACGGTCGGTTGCAAAGGTCAGCTCGGGGCCTCGCAGCTCGCCGTAAGTCGAGACGTTGCCGCTAGCGCGGCCGCGTCCCACGGTGTCGACGACGTAGACAGGCCAACCTCGGCGCAAGAAGTATTGCGCCCAGCCCTCACGGCCGTCGGGCGTTCCTGTGAAGTTGGTGCCGGACTGCGAGCCACCGTGGATCATTACGATGGGGCAGGGGGAGCGCACTTCGTGCGGGATCTGGTATTCGGCGTAGATCTGGCCGGTCATGACGCGGCCAGCGGGTGTGTCTTCGTAGTGGCCGCCTGCGAACAGGTAGCCTTGCGAGGCGATGACGAGGGGCTCACGGGATGCTGCCGTCATGCATTATTCCCTTTGCGCACGTGAGCTGGAACGCGTCAGCCGTCGGCGTCCTCGGTCACCTTTTTCTTGGGCGGTGACTTCTTGGCGGCGGACTTTTTCGCGGCAGCTTTCTTGGCAGTCTTTTCGGCGCCTTCGGCTGCGTCGGCTTTGTCGGCCTTCTTCGCTTTCGGCGCTGCCGCTTTCTTCGCGCCGCGTTTGACCTTGCCGCCACCCTTGGCGATGCGTTCGGCGATCAACTCCATCGCTTCTTCCATCGTCACGTCGGCCGCCTGCTTGCCCTTGGGAAGCGTGGCGTAGACCTTGTTGTGGGCGACGTAGGGGCCGTATTTGCCCTCCAACACCTGTACCTTGCTGCCATCGGCGTGGTCGCCGAGTTCCTTCAATACGGTCGGCGCGTTGCGCTGGAAGCGGCCTGCGCGGCCGGCCGCTTTGTCCGCGATGAGGCTGACTGCGTGGTTGACGCCGATCGTGAACAGATCCTGCCACGTCGGCAGATTGGCGTAGGTTCCTTTGTGCTTCACATAGGGACCGTAGCGGCCGAGGGCTGCGGTAATCGGTTCGCTCGTCTCCGGATGGGTTCCCACATCGCGCGGCAGCGAAAGCAACTTGAGCGCCAGCTCGAGATCGAGATCGTCCAGCGCCACGCCTTCCGGGATACCCGATCGCTTGGGCTTTTCATCCTTGGACGCGGCTTCACCGAGCTGCAGGTAGGTGCCGAAACGGCCTGCTTTGATGACGACGTCGGCGCCTGTTTCCGGGTCCTGTCCCAGCACTTTGCCGTCGGCGATCGCAGCTTCCGACTTCTCACCGGTAGCATCGGTGAGTTGGCGCGTGTAGCGGCAGTCCGGATAGCTGGAGCATCCGACGAACGGCCCGTACTTGCTCGGCTTCAATGAAAGCCGCCCCTGGCCGCATTTCGGGCAAAGCCGCGGGTCCGAGCCGTCTCCCTTGTCGGGGAAGATGTGGGGGCCGAGCATATCGTTGAGGGCTTCAAACACCTCACCGACGCGAAGATCCTTGATATCCTCGATGGCCTTCGTGAAGTCGCGCCAGAAGTCTCGAAGTACGTCCTTCCACTCGAGCTTGGCGTCGGAGATGAGATCTAGCTTCTCCTCCAGGTCGGCTGTGAAGTCGTATTCGACGTAGCGCTTGAAGTAGCCGGCGAGGAAGCCGGTCAGTAACCGGCCCTTGTCCTCAGGGACCAGCTGCTTCTTGTCGATCTTGACGTACCCGCGGTCCTCCAGCACTGCGAGCGTGGAGGCATAGGTCGAAGGCCGGCCGATGCCGAGTTCTTCCATCCGCCGGACGAGGGTCGCTTCGGTGTAGCGCGGCGGCGGCTGCGTGAAGTGCTGCTCGGCCTCCACCGCCTTATCGCGCAGCTTATCGCCCTCGGCGAGCGGGGGGAGGCGGCGGCTGTCCTCGTCGTCGTCCTCGGCGCGGTCGTCCTTGCCCTTGTCGATCACCCGGATCTTGTCGTCGCGGCCTTCCTCGTAGAGCTTGAGGAAGCCGTCGAAGGTGACGACGGAGCCGTTGGCGCGCAAGCCATAGGTCTTGCCGTCGCGTCCCTTGACCTCGATCTCCGCGGCGGTGCGCTCGAACTCTGCGGATGCCATCTGGCTCGCCATCGTACGCTTCCAGATCAGGTCGTAGAGGCGGGCTTGGTCGGTCTCTAGATACTTCGCGACGTCGGCCGGCTTGCGCTTTACGTCTGTCGGGCGAATTCCTTCGTGCGCCTCCTGCGCGTTTTTGGCCTTGGTCTTGTACTCGCGGACGAAGGGGGCGACGTAGCGCTTGCCCAGATCGCTCTCGATCTCGGTGCGGATCGCGGAAATCGCCTCGGGGATGATGGTGATGCCGTCGGTTCGCATATAGGTGATGAGGCCGACGGTTTCACCGCCGAGCTCGACGCCTTCGTAGAGCCGTTGCGCCACCTGCATCGTCTTTTTTGCGGAGAAGCCGAGCTTGCGCGAAGCATCCATCTGCAGGGTCGAGGTCATGAACGGCGGGGGCGGATTGCGCTTTGTCGCCTTCTTATCGACGGAGACGATGCGGAATTCCGAGTTCTCGACCGCGGCTTTGATCGCCTTGGCGGTGCCCTCATCCTTGATGTCGAGCCGCTTCAGCATCGTGCCGGCGACGGAGACGAGGCGGGTCGTTACGTCCTCGCCCTTGCCGGTCACAAGGGTGGCTTCGATGGTCCAGTATTCGTCGGTCTTGAAGGCCTCGATCTCGGCTTCGCGATCGCAGACGAGGCGCAGGGCGACGGACTGGACGCGGCCGGCCGATCGAGCG
>CANJPN010000300.1 GCA_947475855.1 Bradyrhizobiaceae bacterium | reverse complement strand
CGCGCGTAAATGTACCCGAATATCCCGGACGCCCTTTTCTGGCGACGATCGAATCCTCGGCTCAATCGGTCGACCCCGCATCAGGCACGACGCGCATGCAGCTCGCCGTGGATAACGCCAAGGGCGAGCTGATGACCGGCGCCTTTGCAACCGTTCGCCTCGAAATCACTTCGCCAGAAACCACGATCAACGTGCCGGCCAGCGCGCTCATTTTCGATAAGTCCGGCCTGCGGGTCGCCGTCGTGGGCGACGACAGCCGCGTCGTGCTGAAGACCGTGACGATCAGCAGGGATCTCGGCAAGGTCGTCGAGATCGGCACCGGCCTGGTCCTCGCCGACCGCGTGGTCGAAACACCGCCGGACGGTATTTCGCAAGGCGATCTGGTCAAGGTGATCGGAGCCTCGGCCATCGGTACAAGAATGTCCGGTGACGGCGCGCAGACCCCGACTCGGTAGCTGTTCGAATTCTACTCGGATTCGTCGGCAACTTGCGAAAACCGATGTCAGGGCGTGCATGCCCTGCGAGCCATGCGCAAGCCAGCTTCAGGTCATGGGCTGCCTGGCAGCCATCGCCATCTGCCTCGCACGTTCGAAAAAAACTGGACAGTACCGCGCAGCCCTCTCGCGCGTTCGGTTCCACGGCAGAGACACCCCCGCAAGCAGCCGACCAGCGAGATTCGGCAGTGGGCCAATACCGACCTACGCTGACTAGGCAAAGATGGCGTTGCAATGCGTCCGCTGATTGGTATTTGGCTGAAAGTCAGCGCAGGCGTTGATGGTACCCGAAGATGCACGGCCGGCGACCAGAGAGGCAGCGGGCCCCCGAACCCCGAATAGCGGATCAGGTGCTGGCTGCGGCAAACAAGGAACTGAACCTGGACCTACAGCGCAGGAAGCCGCAGACGATCGCGACGCTCGACATCGATGCGACCGTAATCCAGTCGTCCAAGCGCTCCACCAACCGAGCGTAGGACGGTGGCCGCGGTTGTCAGCCGGTACTGGTGCTGTGGGCTGAGCAGGATGTCATCGTCGCAGACGAGTTTCGCTACGGCAACGATCTGGCAGGCATGGGCAGTCTGCGCATCATCCGCAAAGCGGTCGCGACACTGCTGGAAAAGCTCTGCGCATGGCACCGCCTCCTCCGCCCACGCAATCCGGGGAGCGAGGGAAATCCCTTGAACGTCGACAGGCTTCATTGTTAGTCTGCTCGCTCGACATCGATTTCAGCCGTATACTAATGCTTTGTGCATTTTGATCGTGCGGGGCAACGTTCGTCGATCGACGTTTGTGGAGGTGGGGGTGTTGCACGCAAAGCCATTGGCCGAGCTCAATCTGGCCGAAAGCTATCGCGATGACATCGAACGGCTGGTAGGCGAAGATCTGGTCCAGGACGCGTTGGACAAGCTTCAGGATTTCGTCCGAGACCTCGCACCGCAACTGCGCCAGGACGCCCTAATTCTGCGGCGTAGCTTCTCGAGCTTCACGCGCGATGTCCGGCGCGGGATTGCCAAGCGCGAGGATGTGCTCCCGATCATCAGCCGAATTCTCGAGTTCACCAACGACGTCTACAGCACGGCGGCAGTCCGCGATGAGTTCAAGCTGGCCCTACCTAGTTCCGCAACCGCCGAGCCGTTGCCGGAATCGTCACCGCGGTCAGCATTGCCGCAGCAACCCGAAAGGTGCGCGGTAGCTGCAACCGGTCCGGCTCCCGACTTCACTTTCGACAGTCGACTGATAAGCTCGTTTCTGCCGATGCAACGGCCGGCAGCCCAACCGAGCGAACCGCCCAGTAAAAATGCTGAAAGCGCGCCGCCTCCAGCGCAGACACCGCCGCAGGATCCCTCTTCGGCGCCAAAGCTCGTGCCAGCGAACGATCCTGCGCCGCGCATCGAGACCCTCGACGACGTCAAGCGCTCGTATTGGGAAGCTTATCGCCGCGACAGACCGCGCCGCGATACGGTGGTGTTCGCCGCCAAGGACGTCACGAAGACTTACGGACGTGGCACGTTCAAGTTGGAGCCGATCTCGTTCGAGCTCAGGATCGGCGAGATCACCGGCGTCGTTGGCCGCAATGCCAGCGGCAAAACGACTTTGCTGCGCATCGTGATGGGCGACCTCCGGCAGGACAGCGGTATGACCGAGTATCCGCTGCTGACGCGCGACCGCAGCGGCTGGGCCCACATCAAGCGTCAGATCTCCGACGTCCCGCAATTCCCCGACAAATGGCCAGGCCGGCTCCGCCCAAATCTCAACTACGTAGCGGCCATGCATGGTATTCGCGGGGCAAGGAACAAGGAGCTGATCGACTGGCACATCGAACGCTTCGGCCTTGCGCAGTACGAGGACGCCTCGTGGGACCAGATCTCCGGCGGCTATAAGATCCGGTTTGAATTGGTGCGTGCGCTCGTCTCCAAGCCGAAACTTCTCGTGCTCGACGAGCCGCTCGCCTATCTCGACGTGATGGCGCGCCAGGAGTTCCTAAAGAACCTTCGGGCAATCGCGGCCTCGTTCGAGGAGCCGGTGCCGATCATCATCACCTCGCAGCATCTCTACGAGATCGAGGCGATTGCAGACCAGATGATACTGCTCGATGATGGCCGATGCGTTTACGCCGGTCCCCAGGATAGAATCGGCGCAATGGTACCGAACCAGATGATCGAGATCACGGTCAGGGTGCCCCAGCAGAACGTCGTGGCGGCGCTCTCCCACCTAAATATGCACTCGATCGAGGCGACCATGGAAGGCTTCATCCTCGGCTTCGATCGCAGCCAACGAGCCGATGCCGTATACCAGGCGCTTTACAACGCTTTTGGTGCGCGCTTGATCGATTTTCGCGACATTTCGAACTCCGCCCGCAGTCTTTTCGAAGAGCGCCGGACGTCGGGTCGCTAGCAAACGGCGGCGCGTCTTGGCGTCGGCTGCATCGAATATTTAGGATTTACCAAGAAGGCAACAACATGAGCTCTGGCATCTCAAGACTGAGCCGGAATTTTGGCAACTACGCCTCTGCCAATTGGCCGCGGCTTTGGAAGCTGCAGGCGCATAAATGCCTCGCCTATACGCTGCTCGGCATGGGATTCGCCTTTGTGCTCGTGAAGGTGGCACCGGTTCTGAGCGCGTTTCCCTCCAAGTTCATGCTCAACTACTTCGCAGTTCTGGTGCCTGGTGTCGTGCTTTGTATCGGCGCCTTCTCGTGGTTCCGCGCAACACGCCAGGTACCCCCAATTCGGTCGCTGCCCCACGAGCGCTACACGCCGCGGTTCACCTTCGTTCTGCTCGGATGCGCCGCCATCCTCGGGGCCGGTGTGATGACGCTAGATCAGTTTCACATTTCATACTTCTTCGGCAATCCGCTGTATGGCGTGCTCTCTGTCATTGGCATCCTGCTCTATCTGGTGCTGCTCTTCCTCTTCACGATCGAGTGGCACTCGCACAAAGACGCTTGGCTCAGCCTGTTTCTGGTGATCGTCATCCTCATGTTCTTGCCGCCGATCATAGGCATGCTCGACATTCAATCGGGCACGAAGCTGACCCGAAACCCGCTCGTGCTCGTTTGCTTGGCCTTGGTACTGGCGATCGGAGCAGGCCTGCAGATCGCTCTTTTCTCGGGATCGCACAGCCGCACAACCAAGCTCCTGTCGCTTGCTGCCGGTTACGCGTTACAAGTTTGCATTCCTATCGTCGCGGGGATCATCACAGGCGAGTTTATCGACATAGCAAGCATGGAAGAGCCATGGCGCACGGGCTTTGGTGTCGTCGCCGTCGCCGTTACCATCATGACCATGATAATGGCCGTCGAGCTGTTGGCCTGGCTCAATGGCAGGATCGACACGTTGCCGAAGCGTTATGGCGCATGACTGACACACAGCCCCAAACCAACTGCCTGCCGAAGATTGCCGAACTCGTCACGACAGGTGATCTGGGAACGGCGGCCGCCGCGCTCAAGGAGGGACTCGAGGCCGTGCCGGGCATGCGCCAGAACTCTGAGCTGGCGATGCTGCATCGCGAAGTCATCCTGCACAAGGGCTCGATACTGCGCCTTGACCGTGATTCGCAGGCAGGTCGCATCACGAACGAGACCGAGCGCGTCGAACGCGCGCAACTCACGGCAGCCCTGTTAGATGTTGCCGACGAGATCGAGGACCAGCTGCAAAAGACCGGCGGCACGCTGGTAGTCCCTTCCGACCGGCTGCGGCCGGCGCGGTTGTCCCCCGAGGCGTCACTGGCTGGCGATGAGACCGACGCGAGCCTCCAGGCGCCGGACGTGTTCCTTAGCTATGCGCGGCCGGACCGAGGCCAAATCGTCGAGCTGGCTGTGAACTTGCGTAAGGCCGGCTGCACGGTCTGGTTCGACCACTATCTCGCTGCCGGCGCGAAGTTCAGGGAGGTCATCGGCGCGCGCCTCAAGGCGTCACGCGTGGTTCTGGTGTTGTGGTCGGAGCATTCGGTGAAATCCGATTGGGTGCTCTACGAAGCCGACTTCGCACACCGGCAAAAGAAGTTGCTGCCTTTGCGCATGTCACAATTGGCCGTCGATCTGGTGCCGCCGCCATATCCGGCGGTCCTCAACATTCTGCCCTATGGCGATAGCGACGCTCTCATGCATGCGCTGAAAAACTTCGGTCTTCCCAGGACTTCCGCACAATAGCCCGATCGCGCGAGCCACGCCCCATCGAACTGCCGAAGCGTGCTCAACAAGTAAATTCGGTCAAGGTCTCACGGCTTAGATTAGCAACCCAATATGTCCGCTCCAGGCGAAACCGGAAGTTCAGACGCACGGGTTCCTCTCTGGCAGCTGCGGGTCACGCCCACTCCTCGACCAGACCTCGCCCGCAACTTGTGTTCACCCTTCAACGGACATCGAGGAAGCGGCAAGATCAGTGCTTGGTGCGATCCTCCTCGACAGCCCCTCCTGCTTAGTGGCGCCTCTGCCAGAGCTCCCAAATCAGCGCCGTAGGGCGGGTAACCCCGACCACGGGGCCGGGGGCAACCCGCCGGGGGGCGTGCACTCGGCTGGCGGGTTGCGCGCAGATGCGCTTACCCGCCCTGCCACCTCGCGCGCCTCCACCTTGCCCGCCTCTCCCCCGCCCTGCTATCCCCCGCGCATGCTCCGCATCACAGACCTCAAGCTCCCGCTCGACCATCCCGAGGAGGCGCTCCGCGCCGCAGCGCTGGAACGCCTGAACCTCGCGCCCACTGAACTCGTCGGGATCAGCGTGTTTCGCCGCGGTTGGGACGCGCGCAAACGCACCGCGATCCAGCTTGTCTATACGCTCGACCTCGACGTGAAGAACGAGGCGAACGTGCTCGCCCGCTTCGCTGGCGATCCGCATGTCCGCCCGACGCCCGATACGTCCTATCGCCACGTCGGCCACGCCCCGCAACGCCCCAGGCTCCGCCCGGTCGTGATCGGCGCAGGCCCCTGCGGCCTGTTCGCAACGCTGATCCTGGCCGAGATGGGCCTCGCGCCGATCCTGCTCGAACGCGGCAAGGTCGTGCGCGAACGCACCAAGGACACGTGGGGCCTTTGGCGCAGATCGGTCCTCGACCCGGAATCGAACGTCCAGTTCGGCGAAGGCGGCGCCGGCACGTTCTCGGACGGCAAGCTCTACAGCCAGATCAAGGACCCTCGCTATCTCGGCCGCAAGGTGCTGACCGAGTTCGTCCGGGCCGGCGCACCGGAGGAAATCCTGACCGTCGCCAAACCGCACATCGGCACGTTCCGCCTCGTCACCATGGTCGAGTCGATGCGCGCCAAGATCGAAGCGCTCGGCGGCGAGTACAGGTTCAAATCGCGCGTCGAGGATATCGAGATCGAGACCGCCACCGACGGCACGCGCCACGTCCGCGGCGTCACTCTCGCAGGCGGCGAGCATATCCGCACAGATCACGTCGTCCTCGCCGTCGGCCACAGTGCGCGCGACACGTTCGAGATGCTGGTGCGCCGTGGCGTGCACGTCGTGCCCAAGCCGTTCTCGATGGGCTTCCGCATCGAGCATCCCCAATCGCTGATCGACAAGGCACGCTTCGGCCGCAGCGCCGGCAATCCGATCCTCGGCGCCGCCGACTACAAGCTCGTCCATCACGCCAAGAACGGCCGCTCGATCTACAGCTTCTGCATGTGCCCCGGCGGCACCGTCGTTGCTGCAGCATCGGAGCCGGGCCGTGTCGTCACCAACGGCATGAGCCAGTATTCCCGCCGCGAACGCAACGCCAATGCCGGCATCGTTTGTGCCATCACGCCCAAGGACTTCGCGCTCCCCGGTGCGAACCCTGTCGGCAGTGAAGTCCTCGCCGGCGTCGCCTTGCAGCGCCACTGGGAAAGCCAAGCCTATCTCGCCGGCGGATCGGACTATCGCGCGCCGGCCCAGCGCGTCGGCGACTTCCTCGCCCGCAAGCCGTCCACCCAACTTGGCGAAGTCATCCCTTCCTACAAGCCCGGCGTTCGCCCGACCGACCTGTCCACTTGCCTGCCGGCCTACGCGATCGAAGCGATCCGCGAGGCACTGCCGGCCTTCGACCGCCAGATCCGCGGTTTCGCCATGGCCGACGCCGTATTGACCGGCGTCGAAACGAGAACGTCATCGCCCATCCGCATCGACCGCGGCGAAAGCTACGAAAGCCTCAACACCAAGGGGCTCTACCCCGCAGGCGAAGGAGCAGGCTTCGCGGGCGGTATCCTGTCCGCAGGTGTCGATGGCATCCGCGTCGCCGAAGCGATCGGCGCGAACCTGCTCGGCATCGAACTTCCCCACCCGGCCACGCGATCCGGATCTCAATCCACATATGGCTGATGCAGCCTATTCCATCGAACGCAGCAATCTCACGTTCGCGTCCTCGACCGAATTCAGTTCCACTGAACTCTTGATCGGCCGATACCACGACATCTTTCCGAAATGCGCCGCCAGTTGGGGATCATTGAAGATGTAGCCGTTGCGCGCGAAGATCTCATTTCTCGCAAGCCGCCGCTGCGGCAGCGCCAGCTTCTGCACTTCCTCGCGTGTCAACCGCTGCACGCTCGAGTGCATGAAGACGACGCCCTTCTCTACCTTCTCGCCGCCCAGCGCCGTCTCCCGCTGCCGGATGAGATCGACGTTGGCTTTCTCGGTCTGGCTCAGTGCGACATTGCGCCCGCGCGGCTGATACCACGTGCGCCCGCCGAAATAACTCTGAAGATCGGGAGATTCGAACGCAAAGCCCTGCCGCGCGAAGATCTCGTTTCTCGCGATCCGCAGCATCACCGGCGACATCAGCTCGATATCGCGCGCGGCAAGCAAGCGGGTGCTGCTGTCGGGCAGCACAAAGCCATCGCTGCGAGCTTCTGGAACCGGTGTTTTCGACGAAGTTGCTGCACCGGTAGCTTTCCTCCATCCCTGCCTGACGACGCCGACCCGTTCGGATTGACCAGGATGTGAAGAGCTGCCCGATGCCGGCAGCGTCAGCCAAAGCGAAATTGCGTCGGCTTCGGTTGCGCCGAGTTTCCCCAGAACGAACCCGGCAAAGCTGTCCGCCTCCAATTCCGTCGGCGGCTTCGAGCCGCCTTCCAGCAGCGTGTGCCCCTGCAGGTGATGCCCGATCTCGTGCGCGAGAAGCCCATACAT
>CANJPN010000299.1 GCA_947475855.1 Bradyrhizobiaceae bacterium | reverse complement strand
GTGCTCGCCTCCGTTTCCTACGCGACGTCGGCAATCTACGGCCGCGCGTTCCGCAATATGAATCCGGTCGTGCCCGCCTGTGGCTCGCTCCTCTTCGGCGCAGCCGTGTTGTCACCGATGGCGATCGTGATCGAGCATCCCTGGAACAGCACTCCCACATGGGGCTCGCTCGCAGCGCTTACAATTCTCGCCGTCTTCTGCACGGCTGGCGGCAACGTGCTGTATTTCCGCCTGATCGGCACGCTGGGGTCTCTCGGCACGACGGCGCAGTCCTACCTGCGTGTCCCGATAGGCGTCTTGGCCGGCGTCTACCTGTTGGGTGAGCAACTCACATCCACCGCAGGAATAGGTCTCGTCTGCGTGGTTGCCGGCGTGATGGCCATGACCTGGCCCGCCGACCGCCCCCTGCCGTTGCCGTGGAAGCAAATCGACCGCGCACGCGCAGTCGCCGGCGTGATCCTCGACCAAATTCCGCCGCGCGCGTTCGACTATGCATTGCTCCTGTTCGTCGCCACGCTGTGGGCCGGCTCGTACGTCTGGGTGAAGATCGGCCTCACCTCGATTCCGCCACTCACATTGATGAGCGGCCGTATCTGCATCGCCGCATTGTTTCTGCTTGCCGTGCTCCGCTGGCGCAATCTCTCCCTTCCGCGAGACGCAGCGACATGGCGCATCTACGCCGTGCAAGGCCTGCTCGGCACGGTACTACCGTTCGCATTCGTCGCATGGGGCCAGCAATGGGTCGATGCAGGTCCAACCGCGATTCTGAACTCCGTCGCACCGGTGTTCGCCTTCATCATCACGTGGGGCATCACGCGCCACGAGCAGGCGACGCCGCTCAAATTGTTCGGCGTCATCGCCGGCCTTGCCGGGGTCGTCGTCGTCATGGGACCTGACGCACTCGGCGCCATCGGCTCATCGGTGCTACCGCAGATCGCCATCATCGCTTCTTCGCTGTGCTACGCACTCGGCGCGATCAACTCGCACCAACTCCGCAAGGCAGATCCCTTTGTCAGCGCCGCAGGTTCGCTTGCGGCAGGCTCCGCGATCATCGTGCCCTTCACTCTGATCCTCGAGCAGCCCTGGACGGTTCGTCCAACCACGTCTGGCATCCTGGCGGTATTGGCGCTTGGCTTCGTATCGACCGGCCTCGGCTACATCCTCTACTTCCGCCTCGTTCGATCGCTGGGTTCCATTGGCGTGACGGCGCAATCCTACCTGCGCGCGCCGATCGGCGTATTGCTGGCATCACTGCTGCTGGGCGAAAGCGTAACATTTGCTATGCTGGCAGGCATGGCGCTCGTCGTCGTCGGCGTGATGGCCATGACGATGAGGCAGCGACCACCTGTTGCCAGCGCCGCGGAAACCACGCGAAACTGATTTGGAATTCGAGAAATCATTGTCGACAGGAGTATCGAGATGAAAACCAGCCGCGCCGCGGTCATCACCGAGCACAACAAACCCCTCACCATCCAGGATGTGCCGATCCCCGACCTCGACCCCGGCTCGCTGCTCGTCAAGATCACCTGTTCGACGCTGTGCGGCACCGACGTCCACCGCTGGCACGGTCCGCTCGGCGGCGGCGACACCCTCCCGATCATCACCGGGCACGAACCCTGCGGCATCGTCCAGGACATCAACGGCAAGCGAACCGATATTCTTGGCCAGCCCGTCAAGCCAGGTGACCGCATCGTGTGGAGCTACGTCGCGTGCGGCTCCTGCTACTACTGCAGCGTCGCCGTCCAGCCATGCATCTGCCCCGACCGGGCATCTTGGGGCCACAACCGCGCGGATCAGTTTCCGTTCCTGCTCGGCAGCGTATCGGAATACATGTACGTGCCGCCGCCATGCCTCATCATCAAAGTGCCCGACAACGTCTCATCGGCCTCGGCCGCCGCTTCCGCCTGCGCCTATCGCACCATCATGCACGGCTTCGACCGCCTCGGTGCGGTGAAAGCTCATGAGACGATCCTGATCCAGGGCTCTGGCCCGCTCGGCAGCTTCGCTGCCGCCGTCGCCAAGGACCACGGCGCGAAGGAAGTGCTGATGATCGGGGCTCCCGCACAGCGCCTCGAAGTCGCCAAGCGGATGGGCGCCGACAAGACACTGAACATGGAAGACGAGCCAGACCCGAAGAAGCGCCGGCAATGGGTGCGCGACCACACGGGCGGCCGTGGCGCCGACGTCGTCATCCAGGTCGCCAATAACGCAGCCGTTCCCGAAGGCCTCACGATGCTCCGGGGCGGCGGACGCTATCTGCACATCGGCGCGGGCGGCAAGGGCTCGATCCCCGTCGAGAGCATGCCGCAGCAGATGGACTTCCTGCACGTACGCTCGGCGGAACCACGCCACTGGCTGCAAGCGATCGACTTCCTGTCGACGCGCCAGAACCGCTTCCCGTTCGACGACATGATCTCCAAGACCTACAAACTCGAGGAGATCAACACCGCGATGGACGACATGGACAAATACCGCGTCGTGAAGGCGGCGATAGCATTCGCGTGAGAGGGCCCTATGACCCAAATGACAAATCCCGTCGCGAGTGCCGCTGCGCTTGCCTTAGCAGCGGTTTGCTTCAGTCCATCGCCGCTACGCGCCGACGTATCGGAATTCTACAAGGGGCGCACCGTCAACGTGCTGATCGGCTTCAGCGCGGGCGGTGGCTTCGACACCTACGGCCGCCTCCTTACAAGGCATCTCGGGCGTCACATCCCAGGCCAACCGACGGTCGTGGCCCAGAACATGCCCGGTGCCGGAAGCCTGAACACCGCCAACTATCTCTATCGGGTGGCGCCGAAGGACGGCACCGTGATCGGAACCTTCGGACGAACGGTCCCCATTACGCCGCTCATGACACCTTCACCATTTGATGGACGCGCCTATACCTGGATTGGCAGCATCACGAGCGAGGTCAGCACCTGCGTCGTAACCTCTCGTGCCAAGGTTCAATCCTGGCAGGAAGTGCTCAAAGACCCACTCACCGTGGGCGGAGAGGGCAAGGACGGCGATCTCGATATCATGGCGCAGTTCGTGAAGAACGTCTTCAGCGCGAAAACGAAGCTCATCGCCGGCTACCCCGGCAGCAATGACGTCGGACTCGCCATGTTGCGCGGTGAGGTCGACGGCATGTGCGGCCTGTCGTTCAGTACCGCGCGCACCCGCTACAAGACCGAGTTCGATGCGGGCCGCCTCAAGGTGATTGTTCAGGCAACCCTTCAACGGGAAGAAGAGCTGCCCCAGGTGCCTTCGTTGGCCGCGATGGCGAATGAAGAGCAACTGGACCTCATGAAGGTGGTGTTCGGCTCCCAAATGATGGCCCGCCCCTTCGCCGGCCCGCCCGAAATGGCCCAAGACCGCAAGAGCGCATTGCGCGCGGCATTCAAAAAAACGATGGAGGACCCGGAATTCGCTGCCGACGCCAAGCGGGCCAATCTCGAGATCAAGCCTGCATTCGGCGAGGAAATCGACGCCTACCTCGCCGAAATCTACGCGAAGCCGAAGTCCCTCATCGACAAGGCCAAGCGCGCGATGTGGGAGTAGCTCTCAATACCCGCCGCCCTTGCTCATATCCCCAGGCTCGGAAACCGTGATCCGCCTCAATTGCCGCACTTCGCTCGCCGGGAAGTCGTTGCGCGCGTGATTGGTGCAGCGGTTGTCCCAGATCACGATATCCTTTGGCTTCCAGGGATGCGCATAGACGAACTCGGGCTTCTCAGCGTGATCGAATAGTTCGTTGAGCAGTACTTCGCTTTCGGCCCGATCCATTCCGATGATGTAGCGGGTCATCAACCGGCTCAGATACAGCGACTTGCGGCCGGTGTCGGGATGCACCTTCACGAGCGGATGAACCGCATTCGACAGCGACGGATCATCCTCTCGGGTCTGCTCGCGGAACGTCGCGTCGACCTGGTAGATGAATTTGCATTGCTTGCCCTCGATGCGCCGCTTGGTGGCCTCTGGCAAGGTATCATAGGCAGTGTAGAGATTGGCGAATTTGGTCTCCCCGCCGCGTGACGGCACGTGGATCGCCCATAGCGTCGTCGCACGATATGGAATGTCACGGTGCGAGCCGTCCGAATGGAACTGCATTTCACCGTCCGGCAGCGAACCGACCTGCTTGCCGTTCTCCCGGATATTCGTGACGTACATCACGCCGCGCTCGCGCGCCTTGCCTTGGCCCTTCTCGTCAGGCGAGAGCTTCTTCTCGTCGGCCTTGCCGAACACGGCGGCGAACCGCACCTGATCGTCGTACTCGAGATCCTGCCCCGGCACGCACAATACGAGGTAGCGCGCGAAGGCCTCGCGCAATTCCCGCTTCTGCTCCTCGCCATAAGGCTTTGAAAGATCGAGCCCATGGACGCGAGCGCCGAGCACAGGTCCCATTGGCTCGATCTTGAGCTGAGAGGTGGCAAGCTGCATCGATTTCCTCCACGGGTTCGGTTGCGCAGCGTCTCAGCGCCGCGCCTGTCCTGCGAAATATTGCTACCTCGAAGCCTTCAGCACAAGCCCGTCTTGAATTTACCGGGCGAGCACGACTTCGCCAAACGCATCTCCGGCCTGAGCAACCTCGGCGTTAGCTAACCCAATAGCTTCTCGAGCTCCGGCGCGATCTTCTCCGGCACCTCGAGCGGTGTCAGGTGGCGCGCCTTGTCGAGCACCATCATCGTCGAGCCCTTGATCCCGGCGTTCATCGCCTGCGCCATTGCGACGGTCGTCGCGTAGTCCTCCTCCCCGACGATGATCCGGGTCGGCATATTGATCGTGCCGAGCTTGTCGCGCAAATCGGCGGCACCGAGCATCCGGCAGGTATCCGCATAGGCTGGGATCTCATTGGCGAGAAACACTGCCAGCGCCTTCTTCACCACGGCATTCCCGCTCGTGCGATAGGCATCCGAGAACCAACGCGTGAGCTGGAAGTCGGCCAGTGACGATAGCCCCTTGTTGACGGCAGCGTCCGCGCGCTCGCCCCAAGCCTTTGGCGCGTCGGCGCCATACCAGGCCGTCGTATCGATCAAGCCGAGGCTCTTCGTCCGTTGCGGATGGCGGATCGCGAACGCGAGAGCCACGCAACCGCCCATCGAACAGCCGGCCACCGTGGCCTTGTCCCAGCCCACATGCGTCATCACATCTGCGAGGTCGTCAGCGAACTGCTCGAAGGTGTAGGGCCCCTTCGGCTTTCCCGACTGGCCATGTCCGCGGCAGTCGAACGTCAGGATCGCAGCCTTGCCCGCGAGCTTCGCCACCACGCCATCCCAGAACCCACGCTCCATCGCCAGCGAATGAACGAGCGCGATGCGTTTCGGCGCATTCTTGTCGCCGTGGATCTCGTAAACGATCTCGACGCCGTCGCGCGTCTTCGCAGTGCTGCTCATGGATTTCCTCGCAGGATTTATGGTGTCAGCCCCTCCGGGTCTGACACCGGAACCAATTGTCAGGTCAATCGAAGTTCACATACGACACAAGAACACGGATGCAAAGCGCATGCGTGGCGGAACGTAGGGTGGATTGGGCAACGCGAAACCCAACAGCGTCATCACCTCGCCCTCACGTCTCACTTCTGCTCGAACACCGACTTCGCCCGCGCGATGACGTCCTTCGGCGCGGCATACGCCTGTGCCATCACTTCCAGCACCCGCTCACCACTTGAAGGCGAGATCTCCGCATAGAGCTTCTTGGCGTCGGCGAGGAACTCCTCGCTCTTCACCATCCCCGCAAACCCCGCACGCAGCGCGGCCAGTCGCCCGGCCGGCACCTCCGGCGGCGCCGTCAGCGGATACGCGATCTCGAGCCGTGCCAGCATCAGATCGAGCGCCTTCCGGTCCGCGTCCGATTGCGCGAACGCATGCACCATCGGCACGCCTTGCAGCAACGTCGCATGGGGGCTCGTGCCGAGCTGCACGAGGAACCTCGCCTTGCCGGGCTCCGTCAACCATTGCGGACGAAGCGCCATCAGCGACGCGATCGACGGCCCTGGAATTCCTTGTACCTCGCCGCGATCGATCGCGAGCGCCACCGCAGCAAGTCCCGGATAGCCGCTGATCAGCTTCAGCTTCGCCCCGGCGAGCGCATTGAACATCATCCCGAACGAATGCACGTCCGAACCCGGCGGCGGCGTGCCCACCAGCATCTCGTTCTTCTGCAAATCGGCGAACGCCTTGAACGGCGTATCGATGCCGGCGACCAGCGCGCTCGTCTCACGGCCGTGGCTGCCGATCCAGCTGAACTTCAACGGATCGAACCGCGTCCCCTCGATCCCGAACACGGCATCGAGATAGACCCCGCGCCCGAACATGCCGATCACGCTGCCGTCGCGTGCCGCTGCCGTATACAAATGGTTGGCTGCGGCCTTGCTGCCGGCCCCCGGCATGTTCTGCACGACGATCGTCGGCTTGCCTGGAATGAACCCGCCGAGGTGTCGCGCGACAAGCCGCGAATGCACATCGTAGGAAGCCCCCGGCGACGAACCAGACACGAACGTCATCGTGCGCCCGGCATAGAACGCAGCGATGTCATCCGCGCGCGCGGCACCAGACGCCGCGACAACCAGACAGAGCGCAAAGGCGAGACAATGCGACAGCCGCAGACATGGCCACATGGTATCCACCCTCGGTCACGACGGCCTGCGCGTGGCTATTCAGCCGCGAGCGCTTTCCCCGCCGGCAGCAACTGCGCCTCGATCAACCCCTTCCGGATGCGCTCGATCTCGGCCTGGCTGATCTTGACGAGCGGCGGCCTGACGGTGGCGCGTGGAATTCGGCCCAGCAGCACCAGAGCCTCTTTCATCCGGTTGTGCATGTCGACGAACGGGTTCGAATAGAACAGCTGCGTCATGATGCGGATGCGTGCATTGACGGCCTTCGCCTTCGCCAGATCGTTCGCCTTCACGGCATGGAACAATTCCGATTGCAGATCCGCGATCACGCTGCCCGAACCCGACAGCAGGCCGTTGCAGCCCAGCACCAGCGACGAGAACAGCCATGACGAGTGCGTCGTCAGCACGTTCACCGGCCGCGAGCGGCTTTGCAGGTCCATGATCTGACGCTCGTGCTGAGGCACGTTGTTGCACCAGTCCTTGATCGCACGGACGGCCGGCACTTCGTCGAGCAGCCGGTTGAGCGTGTCCTTCGGGTACCCCTGCCCGCCGGCCAGCGGATACTGGAATGCGATGATCGGCAGGTCGCTCGCGTCGGCGATGCGCTTGAAGTGCGCGAGCACCATGTCGGCGTTCTGTCCCAGCGTGAACGGCCCCGGCGGAAACACGAGCAGCGCGGCAGCGCCGCCTGCGGTCGCCTGCTTGGCGATCCGCGCCGCCTCCAGGCTGCCTTCAGCGTACACGCCGTGCACGATGGCCAGCTTGTCGCCGATAGCGTCCGCAGCAGCTGCCATAACGTCGCGCTGCTCGTCGAGCGTGCAGGAGGCAACCTCCGTCGAGTGCGCGTTGATCGTGACAGCCGTAAGGCCAGGCACGGCTGCGGTATGCTGCAGGTGCTTGGCGAACGACTTGAGATCGAGGCTCAGGTCATCATGAAAAGGCAGAATGCAGGCGGGAATGACACCTGCGGGCATATCGCCGGGAAAGCGCGGCATGAGCGATCCTCCTGGATGG
>CANJPN010000298.1 GCA_947475855.1 Bradyrhizobiaceae bacterium | reverse complement strand
TCGGCTCGAACGCCGCCAACATCGTGATGGCTGACGCGGATATTTCCGACGCCGCCAAGAAGATCGCAGGCGCAGCATTCGAGGCGAGCGGTCAGCAATGCATTTCGGCCCAGCGCGTCCTCGTCGACAGAACGATCCTCGACAAGTTCGTCGAAGCCTTCGTGACCGCCGCCAAGGCGCTGAAGGTCGGCCGCGCCGACGACCCCGCAGTCGATGTCGGCCCGATGGTGAGCGCCGCGGCGGCGGATCGCGTGATGGGCATGTGCGAGGACGCAATCAAGCGAGGCGCGACCTTCGCCTTGAAACCGCAGCGCGACGGCGCAACCGTTTCGCCCGGCATCCTCGTCCAAGTTCCGAACGCCGCGCGGCTCTGGTGCGAGGAAGTGTTCGGGCCCATTGCCATCGTGACGCCGTTCTCCGGCATCGAAGAGGGCTTGAAATTGGCCAATGACAGCGAATTCGGATTGCAGGGCGCGCTCTTCACGTCGAATCTCAAAACCGCCTTCCGCTTCGCCGACGATTTCGATGTCGGCTGCTTGTGGGTCAATGAGCCCTCGCGCTTCCGCGTCGATGTCTATCCATTCGGTGGTGTGAAATCCTCCGGCGTCGGCCGCGAAGGCATCCGCTATGCCATCGAAGAGATGAGCCAGATGAAGTTCATCGGCATCAAGCCTTGAAGCCCCTCTCCCCAACCCTCTCCCCCGCTGAAACGCGGGGGAAAGGGAGAAAAGGACTCCCATGATCATCAAGACCCAGGCCGACGTCACGACGGCCGTACTCGCCGAGATGGCCCGCGCCGAGGATCCGCGCACCCGCGAGATCCTCACGTCGCTCATCAAGCATCTGCATGGCTTCATTCGCGAGACGAAGCTTTCGGAAGCCGAATTCCAGCAGGCCTGCGCCATCATCAATCGCGTCGGTCAGAAATCGAACGACAGCCATAACGAAGCCGTGCTGATGTCGGGCTCTCTGGGAGTTTCCTCCCTCGTCTGCCTTCTCAACAACGGCGACAACGGCTCGACCGAGACGACCGCCAACCTGCTAGGCCCGTTCTGGCGCACCGAAAGCCCACGCACCGAGAACGGTGGTTGCCTCCTGCGTTCACCGACGCCGGGCATGCCGCTTTTCGTCGAAGCTGTCGTGAATGACCGTGCCGGACGACCCGTCGCAGGCGCCGAGATCGACGTCTGGCACTGCAACGACGAGGGCTATTATGAAAACCAGGATCCGAACCAGGCCGATATGAACTTGCGCGGCAAGTTCACCACCGACGCCGCCGGCAAGATCTGGTTCCGATCGATCAAGCCGATCGGCTACCCGATCCCGCTCGATGGCCCGACCGGCGATCTCTTACGCATGCTGAAGCGCCACAACATGCGTCCGGCGCATCTGCACTTCCTGATCGTGAAGGAGGGCTTCAAGGCGCAGATCAGCCAGGTCTATTCGAGCGACGATCCCAACCTCGAAACCGACAGCCAGTTCGGCGTCACGCAACGCCTGATCGCGCAGTACGTGCTGCACGAGAACGAGCCGGCGCCTTATGGCGACGTGAAGGGACCGTGGTACTCGATGTCGTTCACCTTCGATCTCGATCCCGGCCAGCCCAAGCTGCCGCGCGCGCCGATCTCCAGCAAGTCCACGGCCCCGCCCCCCAAGATCGAGCGCCTCGTCCGCGCTTGAAATCAACAAGTCGCCGGGAAACTCCGTCCAGAACATCTAAGGGAAACGCCATGCAGTTTTCGCTGAAAGCAGCGCTTGTAGTAGTTGCGGTCGCATTCTCCGGCACGGCTCGCGCCCAGTCGATCGATGTCCTCAGTGCCGGCGCCGTGGAGCCCGGCATTCTCGCCGCAGCCGAAGCCTACAAGAAGCAGACCGGGACCGACGTGAAGGTCCGCTTCGCCACCGCTCCGATGATCCTCAAGCAGATGGGCGAAGGCGCCAAGGCCGATGTCGTCCTCGCCCCGCCTCCCGTGCTCGACCAGCTCGCCAAGGACAACAAGATCGATGCCACCACGCGCACCCCCGTCGGCAAGGTGGGTGCCGGCATCGCTTCCCGTACCGGCGGCCCGAACCCCGACATCTCCTCGTCCGACGCGCTGAAGAAATCCGTGCTCGCGGCCGAATCCGTGGTCTTCAACACCGCCTCGACCGGCATTTATCTCGACCGCCTGTTCGAGAAGTGGGGCATCGCCGCCGAGGTCAAGGCCAAAGCCAAGCGCTACGGCAACGGTGAAGGCGTGATGGAGCATCTGATCAAGGGCAAGGGCAACGAGTTCGGCTTCGGCGCCGCAACCGAGATCGTGCTCTACAAGGACAAGGGCCTACGTCTTCTGGGGCCACTTCCAGCCGACGTGCAGAACTACACGAGCTACGCAGCAACAGTTCACGCGACGCCCGCGAACGCCAAGGGCGCTGCTGAATTTCTGAAGTTTCTGGGCACTTCCGCCACCAAGAAGATCTTCGCCGACCGCGGTGTGGAGCAGTAAGAATTGTAGGGCGGGTTAGCGAAGCGTAACCCGCCGCGAAATCACCGTCGCACAATAAGACGTCGGGTGACGCAGCGCTACACACTGCTAACCCGACCTACAGCGTCGCCTCTATCAGAGCGCGCAATTCCGGCGTCACTTGCGGGCTGATCCCGAACCAGGCCTCCCACGCCGGTCGCGCCTGATGCAGCAGCATGCCGAGCCCGTTGACGGTCGGATTGCCGCGCTTGCGCGCAGCCTCCAGCAGCGGCGTCTCCTTCGGAATGTAGACGATGTCGGACACCACAGCCGACTTCGAGAGCTTGTCGAGCTTCAGATCGAGCGTACCCTGCCCCACCATCCCCTGACTCGTCGTATTGACGACGAGGTTCACGCCCTCCACCGCATCGTGCCGGCTGTCCCATTGCAGCGCCTTGATCGGGCCACCGAGATCCCGCGCCAGCGTCTCCGCACGCGCGATCGTGCGATTGACGAGACGGATTTCCTTCGCTCCACGCTCGGCCAACGCCATCACGACAGCACGTGCTCCGCCGCCCGAGCCGACCACCAGCACAGGCCCCGCGTCCGCCCTGAACTGCGGCTGCGCCTCCAGCAGCGCATGGATGAATCCGTAGCCGTCGTTGTTCGATCCGGTGAGAGATCCGTCCTTGCGTACAGTCACGCAGCTGATCGCACCCATTTTCTTCGCAGTAGGATGGATCTCGTCGACGATCCCGAGCGCGGCTTCCTTGTGCGGGATCGTGAGATTGCAGCCCGCGAACCCAAGCGGCGCCAGCGCTCTCAGCGCCGGCCCGAGCTTGCCCGGCTCGATCGCCAGCGGCACATAGGTTCCCGCAAGATTGTGCAGCTTGAACCAGTAATTATGCAGATGCGGCGATCGCGAATGCATCACCGGCCAGCCCATCACGCCGGCAAGCAGAAAACGATCAGGATGCGCCATGTTCGATTCTCGAAACTATTCAGCGAGAGCAGGCGGAGTTTGTAGAACCTACAATCTCACTTGCGTCCCCGGACGAGAGTTCCGAGCCACAGGCTCGGAACTCGCTGATCCCAAGTCTTTACCCGCCAATTTCTGGGAAAGGCCCCGGCTCTTCGCGCTACCGCGCTACGGCCGGGGATGCAAGGGGAGACCTGGCCCCTTACCCGATCATGAAACTGCCGCCCGCGCGCTTGATCTTGTGCGCGATCGGGCCGCGGAAGTGGCAAGGCACCAGCCAACGGCCGTCGCCCGCACACGCTTCCAGGAACTTTCGCCGCGTCTCACGCGCCTGCTGCTTATCGGTGTCAAATCCGGTCGAGAGATCCGGCAGTACCACCTGCAGTGGCGAATGGATCGCATCCCCGACAAAATACGCCCGATCCTTGCCCCGTACGACGTCGAGCCCAAGCTGCCCCGGTGTATGTCCCGGCAGCAGATGCAGCAACATCCCCTTGCCGACCTCATAGCCATCATCGACGAGATCGCACGCCTTCGCCTCCACGATCGGGATCACGCTGTCGACGAACGAACCACCCCCGACCTCGTGCCGGTTCGGCTGCCCCATCCAGAAATCGAGTTCCTTCCTCCCGAACAGATACCGCGCCTTCGGGAACGTCGGCACCCATTTCCCGTTGGCGAGTTTGGTATTCCAGCCGACATGATCGACATGCAAATGCGTGCAGAACACCACGTCGATGTCCTCGGGCTTAAGCCCCAATTTGGCGAGCTGCGCTATGAAATCGGTATCTTTGCGCTGGTTCATGAACGGCCGCGTCGGCCGCTCCTTGTGCTCGCCGACACACGCATCGACCAGAATGTTACGGCCATCGACTTCCATCACCATCGTGCGCACCACGAGGCGGATTTTGTTGCCGCTGGTGAGATAAGTCGGCTCGAGCCAGCTCCGATGCTTCTCCACTTCTCCCATCACGACGTCCGGAAAGATGAAGTTCAGATCCATCTCGTAAGGATCGAAATCGACGACCGCGCGCACGCGAATGTCGCCAATCATAAAACTGGTGGCAGTCTCACTCATTTTCAGCTCCGTTGAAACAGTGCGCCGAGGCGCGGGATCTTGTCGCCTATGCCAGCACGCCTGAGCGCAGCCCACAAGGTAGCCTGATTGGACGAGACGACCGGCACGCCGAGCTTCTTTTCGAGCCCCTCATGCACCGGTAGCGTAGGGAAATCGGTACATGTGATCAGGCATGCATCCGAGCCCTTGACGAACGTCGCTTCGACGTGCGCCTCGATCCGGTCGAGCGGTGTCTGCGCGATCAGGGGATAGTCCACCGGCCCGTTGGCGCCCAGTCCGAGCCCCGCGATGGCCAGCGTCTCGATCCCGTTCTCGGCGAGGAACGCGACCTCGTGCGCATTCAGCGCATCATGATAGGGCGTCGCCACCGAGACGCGCCGAGTGCCCAGCGCCTCCAGCGCGTCGACGATCGACGCCGCCGTCGTCACCAGCGGAATGCCCGTCGCCGCCGTCACCTCTTGCGCCAGCGAATGCCGCGGCGACACCATCGATCCCGCCGTACACGCATACGCGACGACATCCACCCGCGCCTCGCCCAACTCTCGCACTTTCGCGACGACGTCTGCGACGAGCGCCAGCTTCCCCTCCGGCGTTCCGTGGTTCAGATGGATCGGCATCCGCACGGCGTGATAGGTGACACCCTCCGGCAGCACCCGGGCCCACTCCGCCTCGTTGACCGTGTTCGTCGGCGGCACGATCAACCCGATCTTGGCGCGCCACGAGTAGACGGATTTGTGTCGGCGCATTTCACTCATTCGCCAAACATTCCTTTGTAGGGTGCGGTAGCGGAGCGTACCGCACCCTCTTGCCCCGACACGGTGCGTACGCGCTGTCGCGCTACCGCACCCTACGGAAAACCAACCATCAATCACCGCCACCGGCCGTGTCGACAGCACACACCACATTCAGCAGCGCCTGCCGCTTGTCCACCGTCACGGCCTTCATGGCACGTTCGAGCGCCGGTAGCATTTGTGCGCTATCCGTCACCTGCTCACCGTAGCCGCCCGACACCTCCACGAGTTTGTCGTAGCGCTGATCGACGTTGAAATAGGTGAGCGGCGCATTGTTCGACTTCGCGGCATAGCCGTCTGGATGCAGACCCAGCGTCGAGCCCCGCACCGCCTGCCAGCGCTGGTTGTTGAACACGATCCACAGGATCGGCAACTCCTGCTCGGCCGCCACGTAGTGCGCAGACACCGGCACGTTGAACATGTACGCGCCATCGCCCTCGCACGCGATCACCAGGCGATCAGGCGCCGCGAGCTTGGCGCCGAGCGCCACGCCCATGCCGTGACCGAGACCCGACGCCGCTCCTGCGTTCAGCACCTGACACGGACGGTCGATATCCAGGTACTGCGTCTGCACCGGGCCTTCTTTGACGATCAGCGCGTCCTTAGTGCGAACCTGATTGATGCAATGCGAGATCCACGCTGGCGCGATCGGGCTCTGGTCCTTGCTGCCGGCGAGCTTTTTCGCCCAATTGTCCTCGAGCTTGGCGTGATGCGCTGCCACTTCAGCGCGTCGCTTCTCGATCCGGACGGCGTTCGTTTTCGCAGGACCCGACATCGCAACATCCAGCATCCGCAGCCCCAAGTCGGAAGCACACGCGAGCGACAGATGCGCGGGAAAACCGCGCACGGGGATGTAGCCGTACATCGGGTCCACCGCCATGTGGATCACCTTGCAATCCTCTGACGGCTTCACCTTCGACGGCAGCCACGGCACCGCGCAATCGATCACCAGGATCGCATCTGCGCCCTTCACATAGATGTCGGGATTGCCGCCCGCCATCATCGGATGATGCGTCGGCATCGCATTGTAGCGGTTGCGGTATTCGACGACGGGAATGCCGTAGCGCTCGGCCAGCGCCGTCAATGCCGGCATAACGCCGGGATTTCGCCCGCCCCAGTTGGTGATGATGACCGGATGCTGCGCCTTGGCCAGAATGCTGGCCGCTTCTTCCAGCGCCTCGGGCGCGGGCGCGGAAGGCGCCGCCGGCTTCATCCGGCTCGGGCTCGAATATGTGAACTCCGGAATTTCGAGCGACAGCACCTCGCGCGGCAGCGACAGATAAACCGGCCCCTTCGGATCGGACATCGTCAGCGTCAGCATGCGGTCGACGATCGTCTCGAGCTGCTCGGCGTTGCGCAGCTCGTAGTCCCACTTCGCCGCCTCGCGCGTCATGCCGCCCTGATCGTACATCTCCTGCGTCCAGTGGATGTCGAGCGAGCGATGGCCCTTGAGCCCTTCCTCGTTGGTCGGCGTGCGCCCCGCCGTGAACAGCATCGGCACTTGGCCCCGCGCCGCGTTGAGAAAACCGTTGAGCGCGTTCGCCGTGCCGACGTTGACGTGATGCATGGTCAGCTGCGGCCGCCCCGACACGAGATAGTGCCCGATCGCCATGTGCTGCGCCGTGTTCTCATGCGGACACGTCACGGGCTTGGGATGCGGCGTGCCCAATGCCTGCGCCTTGGCGAGCGCCTCGATCATCGGCGCGAAGTCCGTGCCTGCATTGGCGAAGAGGAAATCGACGCCGCGATCCGCCATCAGCGCCAGATACGCGTCCGCTACCGTCACGTTCTTCAAGGTCTTCGTCGCCATTATCCGGGTTCCCTCGTTGCGCACGCCCGGTCGACGCCGGACTCATGAAAGCATGCCTTCCCCGCCATCATGAGATCTGGAGCAATGGCTGGCAACGGTGCGTTTTTGCGAATGGCAATAGCCACACCCGAGCCCCGCACCGGACCCACCCATTGGAAGCGAGAGACCCGACTTGAACCGCCGCAATCCTGAACATCGGTGAGGCCCCTCCATTGCCGACGGCTGCTCAGCCATGCGATCGAGATTCCAAGCGCTCGGTGAGCTCCGACGGCCGGGTCATCCTCTTGAAGCGCGCCCCACTCGAACACATCAAAAATCATGTTACTTACATCATAACTAATGTCTGGTATCGTCCCGTTGAGGGCGCGTCCCAGGACGTGGTGTACGAGGCGGGGGAGGCAAGGGGCCCCGCGGCGTTGCGCGTAGGGAGGCCGTAGGCCGACCGGAGAGCAACGCCGCGGGGCGCCAAAAAAATTTCTTCCCCGCTGTCCACAGCCCCTGAGGGGG
>CANJPN010000297.1 GCA_947475855.1 Bradyrhizobiaceae bacterium | reverse complement strand
GGACAAAACGGCATCGATGCCAGCCCAGGCCAACGGCTGGACGACCGACGTCGTGATCTATCCCGGGGCACGCGAGCAAGGCTCGGATCCCGTCCTTTCCGCCCCTGCCCGCGTCGTCGCCTCCGGCAGTGTCAACACACCGAGAAACCAGCCGCGCCAGGAACTCGCACGCGCCCTGCAAGCCGAGTTGAAGCGTGTGGGATGCTACGTCGGAGAAGTCTACGGTGAATGGGGACCAGGATCTAAGCGGTCGCTTCGTGCTTTCATCGAGCACGCGAACTCCGGGCTTTCCAGCGACGAGCCCGACTTGATCCAATTGACTCTGGTCCGCGGCTATCCCGGCACCGCATGCCGAACCTCGCCGAGCCAGACCAACGGCACAATTACGGCAACCCGCATTGCGCCACCATCCCCAGGTCCGGCGATCACGCCCGTTCGCCCGCCATTCCAACCATCCGCACCGGCATTCGCCGCTGTACCCTCGCCGACGCCGGCCCCTGTGATCGCTGGCACTGTCGACACGCCAGCTTCGAACTCACTGCGTCCCGCCAGTTTCGAAGGCCGAATGACCGTTGGCGCTCCACTTCCCGCCGATGTCGCTCAGACCGAAACCGCCCCATTGAATGCGGCTCCGGGCGCCCCCGTTTCGCAACCGCGCGCTCAGCGGCCCCGCCCCCAACAGCAAGCTCAGCGGCGCGAGCGTGCTTGGACCGGAAATTTCTTCAATCAGTAAGTATCGAGATCTGCAGCGTCTGGCTTACTCGGATCGAGCAACGACGCGATCGAACGTGTGCGCGCGTGCAAGCCGCCACCCCTCCGCAAACCGTTTATCTTCCGTGCTGTCCAACAGTTCCCCGTGTCGCAACTGCGGATAAAGCTCCGCATAGCTCGACGATGCATGCGCGTTCTCACGCTGAAAGATGTGATACGGCTTGAGTTCGCGAGGATGCGCAAGGCCCGCCGCTGCGATCAACTCGGCCAGCGCCTTCATCGTCGCCGCGTGAAAATGAGCAACCCGCAAAGCCTTGTCCGGCACCACGAGCCCGCGCTGCCTTCCGGGATCCTGTGTCGCCACGCCAGTCGGACACATATCCGTGTGGCAGCTCTGCGATTGGATGCACCCCAGCGCGAACATGAAGCCTCGCGCCGAATTGCACCAGTCCGCGCCCAGCGCAAACGCCCGCGCGATATCGAACGCCGTCACGATCTTGCCCGACGCCCCAAGCCGCACCTTGTCGCGAAGCCCCGCCCCCACCAGGGCGTTGTGAGCGAACGAAAGCCCATCGCGCATGGGCATGCCGACGTGATCCATGAATTCGAGCGGTGCAGCCCCCGTCCCGCCTTCCTTGCCGTCGATCACGATGAAGTCGGGTGTAATGCCCGTTTCCAGCATGGCCTTCACGATGGCGAGGAATTCCCACGAATGCCCGATACACAGCTTGAAGCCTGCAGGCTTCCCCCCTGACAAGCGCCGCAGTTGTGCGATGAACTCCAACAGCTCGATCGGCGTTGAGAACGCGGGATGATAAGGCGGCGAGATGCAGTCGGCCCCTCTGGGAACGCCGCGGATCGCCGCGATCTCCGCGGACACCTTGGCCGCCGGCAGAACGCCGCCATGCCCTGGCTTCGCGCCCTGGCTCAACTTCACCTCGACCATTTTGACTTGATCACTGGCCGCACCCATCGCGAACCGCTCGGCGCTGAAGCTCCCGTCTGGATTGCGCGCGCCGAAATAGCCCGAGCCCAGCTCCCAGATGATGTCACCGCCGTTCTCGCGATGGTATGGACTTAAGCCGCCCTCGCCCGTGTCATGCGCAAAGCCGCCGATCTTGGCCCCTTTGTTGAGTGCCAGAATGGCGTTGGCTGAAAGCGAACCAAAACTCATCGCCGAAATGTTGAACACTGACGCCGAATAGGGCTTCGCACAGTCAACCCCGCCAATCTTGATTCGGAAGTCCTCTCGCGAGGGCTCCCGCGCCGCGATCGAATGATGCATCCACTCGAACGTGTCGTCATAAACTTGCAATTGGGTGCCGAACGGCCGCTTGTCGAGCTGCATCTTTGCGCGCTGGTAGACGATCGCTCGCGTATCACGTGGGAAGGGCGTGCCGTCGGTCTCGTTCTCGAAGAAATACTGACGCAACTCCGGACGGATCCCTTCGAACAGGAAACGCAGGTGCGCGATGATTGGATAATTCCGCAGGATCGAATGGCGATCCTGGACGACATCGTAGGTGCCCAGGCCTGCAAGATAGGTAGCCAGGAGCAGCAGGCCCCAGTGAAGCCAGCCGGGATCTTCAATCAGCCATAGCGAGATGCCGAGAAACAGCGTCGCCGCCAGCGCCAGCGAATAGGCGAGATAGCGCGGGGCCAGCAGAAGCTTCAGCACCCGCGACACGCCACGATGCCTACTGGAACTTGGAGACGGGACACTTTTGATCCCAGCGTCATCGTTCACCCATCCCCTCCAGCGTCTTTCTCTATGCCTGCCTCGACGGTTCCTCGATCGGCCATTTGAAACCGTAGCGCTCCTCCCAGTTGAGAACGCCGCGCAGGCTCAGCCCGGCCGCCTCACCGAGCAACCACACGATCAGCGCTGGCACCAGCGGCAATGCGAGATCCCGCATCGAATAGGCCAGCCCGTCGATCGCGATCAAAGCTACGATGGCGATCAGCGTTCCCACGATATGCAGCCCCGGCCCTCGAAACCAGCCGATCAGGCCGGCGGCGCATGCGAGTGAAAACAGCGCAAGCCGCGTCGTCCGAGAGTCTATGCCGTTGATCGCGCGCCGATCGAGGAACTGAGCGATCGCCTGGGCCTGAATCTGGATCGGCGCCAGCGCCTCCCCTGTCCACAAGGTCAGCGGCGTCTTGTGCCGCTCGATCTCCGCGATCCCGGTCGTGACCAGAACAAGCCGGCCCGCCAACGATCTCGTCGGCACCTGCTTCGTATTGTCGAGCAGGTCATCCGCGAACAGCATTCGAAAGGGCTGTTGCCCACCGAAGTTCAAGAATTGGGAAAACGTGCCACGGTCGTCCACCTTCTGCAGCCATGCGATATCGCTGAAATCACGCCGAACTTCGGGCCTCAGCATGCGCGCCATCAGCAGCGCGAAACTATCGGGCACTTTTCCGGCCACCTGCGCGCCGGAATCCACCGATACCGCCCGCCCGAGACCTTCGTCATAGAGCGTCGTGATATGTCCGACGGGCCGCCCGGTTCCCGACACGAAGCGATCGAGCCAAGCTCGCCGCTCGAGGTTGCTCTCCGAACTGCTCGTCCGCGCCGCGATCACCACCCGCGCCTTGGCCTCGCGTATTGCCCGCTGCAGCAACTGGTCCTTGGTCGAATCGCCGGCCCCGAGCAGCGGCACGTCGAAGCCGATCGCGCGTGGCGCGCTTTCGTCGATGGCTTCGATCAGACGAGCCAACTGCGCCCTGTCTGCTTCGATCACACGCTTATCGAACGTAGCTCGCGTCGCGCTCACGTTTTCGCCGACGCTTACGATCACGATATCGGGATGATCACCAGTTACCCGATCGGAGAACAGCGCCGTCCGGATGTCGGCGAACCCCTGCTCGACACGTTGCAGGAAGCCGGCGCTATGGCCGCTCAACACGACGGCGAACGTACACGCCAACGAAAGTAGAGCGATGATGAGGGCCCGCCGGGGGAACGCGGATCGCGCGGCTGGACGGGTTTCGATGTACGCCATGATTGACCTGAACTCTCCCCGGACGCCGAATTGGTCCCGCTCCCCGACGTTAGTCGGCCGCCGCCGCCGCCTCAATGCATGATGGCGGGATTGCTGAACCAAGTTGCAGATACTCAAAGTTTCATCACAGGCGCAAGCCGCAGGCCGGTATTTTCCTTACCGTCAGAACGTCATCGCTGCCCCGGCCAGAAGACCGCCGTTCGGCCCGAAAGCCGGTATGCCGCCAGCCCCACCCACTCCTTGAACGCCATATCCAGCATCTCGAGCCCCCCGTAGATGCTTGAGTTTGGTGTAATCGCATCTAGGATCCCGGCGGTCCGGTAGTCGACGGGCCAGGCCGTCACGTCGAAGCCCGCAGCTCTGAACGTCCCCATCGCTCGTGGCATATGAAACGCCGATGTCACAAGCACGAACCGCTGCCCCGGCCGAGGCTTCAGGATTTCGCGCAACGCGTCGGCGTTCTCCCAGGTCGTTCGCGATTCCCCTTCCAGGACGAGCCGCTCCCGTGCGATCCCAAACTCAACGATAGCCTCACCGATGGATGGAGCGGCGCCGTCCTTCTTGGATGCCAGCAGTCGCCCTTCACCGCCGGTATAAATGACCCTCGCCTTCGGCCGGCTCAATCCCAGGCGAACACCTTCGGTCAGCCGCTCCGCTGCCTCGTTGAGCGAGAGCTGCCCGCGCGCCCGCGTCATCCCGCCAAGCTCGAAACCGCCAAGAATGATCACGCCGTCGAGATCGGCAGCCAGCGGCCCCCGTTCAAAACGCTGCTCCAGCGGCAGCGTCAGGATTCCGCCGACTGGGCCGAAACCGCACACGAGCAACAACGCGAAACCTGCACCCAGACAGCGATTGGACCATGCCCCGCCCCGGCGGCTCAATACCCCGGCGACACCCACCAACAGCATCATGGTGATGACGCTGGACGGCCAGATCAAAGCCGAGATCAACTTCGAGGCATAAAAGAACATGCGCGATCAGCTTGCAATTCGCTCGACCGCGACCGCCGTCGCCTCCCCGCCGCCGATGCACAGCGACGCGATGCCGCGTCGGCCCCCGCGTATCTCCAGGGCAGCTAGCAGCGACACGATGATCCTCGCCCCCGATGCACCGATCGGATGGCCCAGCGCGCACGCGCCGCCATGAACGTTGACCTTGTCGTGAGGCAAGTCCAGTTCGCGCATCGCAGCCATCGTCACGACCGCGAAAGCTTCGTTGATCTCGTAGAGATCTATATCTCCGGCTTTCCAGCCCGTCGCCGCCATCAGCTTTCCGATCGCACCAACCGGTGCAGTCGTGAACCAAGCAGGCGCTTGCGCATGCGAAGCGACACCTGCGATCCGCGCGAGCGGCTTCAGCTTTCGCCGCGACGCCTCGCTCTTCCGCATAAGCACCAGCGCCGCTGCACCGTCCGAGATCGATGACGAGTTGGCTGCCGTGACAGTTCCCCCCTCTCGAAATGCAGGCTTCAGAAGTGGAATCCGCGCCGGTTCTGCCGTGAAAGGCTGCTCGTCTCGCACCACCTCGACAGCGACTTTGCGCCCCTTCACCGTAACCGGCACGATCTCCGATGCGAACCTGCCGTCCTCGTTCGCCGCCTTCGCCCGCCGCAGGCTCTCGATCGCGAACCCATCCTGCGCCTCGCGTGTAAACTGGAATTGCTGCGCCGTATCTTCCGCGTAAGTGCCCATCAGACGCCCCTTCTCGTAGGCATCCTCGAGCCCATCCAGAAACATATGATCCTTGACTTCAGCGTGTCCGAGCCGCGCGCCGCCTCGCATCTTCGGCAGCAGGTAGGGAGCGTTCGTCATGCTCTCCATGCCGCCCGCAACGATCACATCATCAGGACGCGCATGCAGCGCCTCGAACGCGAGCATCACAGTCTTCATGCCTGAGCCGCACATCTTGTTGACCGTCGTGCACGGCACGTGATCGGGCAGCCCGGCACCACGTGAAGCCTGCCGCGCCGGGGCCTGCCCCTGCCCCGCAGGTAAGACGCAGCCCATCAGCACCTCCGACACGTCGTCGCCAGCAACCTGTGCACGCGCAACCGCTGCCTTGATCGCAACCGCTCCGAGTTCCGCCGCCGTGAGGCTGCTGAACACGCCCTGAAAACCGCCCATGGCGGTGCGAGCCGCTGCCACGATGACGATAGGATCGGCTGACGTGTCGGACATGGGAGCATCCAGAATTGAGGAATAGATCAGGAATTGAGCCGGCTTCGACTTCCGCCGGGCCATCCACTCCCTCGTTGCCTTATTCACCTGGACAGATGGCACCGATACGGCTCATGCAACGAGCAACGTCGCAGGAGTTGGAGGCCGCTTTGCGAGCCCCCACAGGCACAAGGGACCAGGAGATTCAGCTCTGCGCCTTGATGTTGGACCGCTTCACGACATCGAGATTGGCGCCCTCGATGCGCAACAGCTTCGATGGCATCAGGCGGCGCGGGGAATGAATGAAGCCGATGTCGTAGAAATGCGCATCCCCAGGATTGAGCTCATACACCCGATCCGGCACGACCAGCGTCGGATTGGCCCCTTCACCCTTCACCACCACCTTCCAGTCGGTCATTTCGGTAACGCCGGTGGCCTGCCCGTAAATTGCCCAGCTCGAACCGTGGTCATGAGGATTGCCGACTGCATTGGGCTTGTAGACGTGACCGCAGATGCAGAAACCCAGCTTGGGGTCTTCGTAGAGAATCTCGCGCGGATTGCCGCCTTCCGGACGGTCCTTGAGATGCTCTGCAACGAACGCCTCGTCCTTCAGCGCCTGCGTGACGAACGCACAAACTTTCTTCCGTCCGGACGTTCCCGAGTCCGTCTCGAGTGTCGCACGAATGTCCGACGCGAGTTGCGCGAGTGTGTAGGCCATGGCACCGCCTCGATTACCGATCGCTTCCTCAACCTGACCACGATGGCCAGGCACGCAAGGATTATACCCCGGATTGAGACAGACTCTAGACCGTATGTCACAGCATGATCACGCAGCCATCGTGCTCGCGAATGCCGTCGTGACCGGCACTGGACGCGGTGCCCCGAACAGCGCCCCTTGCCCATAGGTAACGCCCCAACCGACCAGCTTGTCGCGGGTTTCCGCGTCAGCGATATCGGCCACGATCACCGACAGCCCGAGATCCTGGAAGTGCCCACAGATATCGCTCGCTGGAACGGTTTCCCCCTCACAGAAGAGCCCCGCCTGGAACACCGTGGCATCGAGCTTCACGAACTCGAAGCCCAGCACCTGCAGAGCTTCGAAATCCATGTTGAGATCAGCGACGCCTTGCAGCGCGAAACGGAAACCGAGCCGTGCCAGATCCTCGAGTGCCGCGAACTGTGCCGGCCCTAGCCCACGCATCTCATCCTGCGCGAACGAAAGCACCATCCGATCCGCCACACCATGCGCGTGACTGATCGCCACGTCGTCTACGAACCGATTGCTCTCTAGAGACTTCCCGCCGATCCGCGAGAACACCGCGCCGTCCCGACCGCGCCGCTCGAGCATCGTGGCGAACCCCGCCGCGTGGCGAACATGCAGCGCATCCAGCAGCGGCAGCAAACCTGCTCCTTCAGCTATGCTTCGCTCGTCGCCCACGTCGATACGAAGCTTCACCGACACTTCGAAATGCCGAGCCGACTGATCGGCAAGCCCCAGTATCGGCGACAAGAAGACGTCGGCACTCTCCGCCTGAATGGCCTCGGCGACCGCGGCTACGCTGACCTCCGCGGCAGAAAGCTCCGGCTCCGCCGACACCGGCGCGCCGCGTATGGCTTCGACGGTTGACCGCAGCGCATCGACAGCACTCGACAGGGCCGAATCCGGGTTGGACGCCGCCAACTCCTCGAGCGCCAGATGATGCCCGTCCGCAGTCTGACCACCCGAGTATGAACCTTGCG
>CANJPN010000296.1 GCA_947475855.1 Bradyrhizobiaceae bacterium | reverse complement strand
GAGTGCGGCGTGCCGTTCGCGGGGATCTGGTTGGTGGCGGGTGAAGCGAATCTCGTCGAGAGGGTGGAGGCCCGCAAACAGGACGCATCCGATGCGACGGCTTGGGTCGTTCAGCAGCAGGTGGCGCGTGGCGCCGGGACCATCGGTTGGCACATTATCGATGCCGTTGGGACGGTCGAGGATGTTCGGGAGCGGGCCACAGCGGTCCTCCGCAGTGCTCTGCCAAATACTCTTATATGATAAAAGTGGCTGTGCAGATGCAATGCGCAGTTGCTGGACGAGTTGACCTCGCGACAGGAGGAGAAGGCCCGGCAGCTTCTTCCAAAAACTCGAAAGCCCCCGGCCGATGGGCCAGAGGCTTTGAGAATCAGGTAGCGGGTGTCCGGAGGACTACAGCTTGTGGGCCATGCGCTCGCGCTTGGTCGCGAGGTAGCGCTGGTTAAAGCGCGAAGCCTGCACCACGTGGGGTACCTGCTCGACAACGGTGATGCCGAGATCGCGCAGGGCATCGACCTTCAGGGGGTTGTTAGTCATCAACCGGACCGAGGTCGAGCCGAGGTCCTTGAGGATCTTGGCGGCAAGCTCGTAATCACGGGCATCGACCGGAGCGCCGATCGAGAGGTTGGCGTCGACGGTGTCGAGACCACGATCCTGCTCGGCGTAGGCTTTGATCTTGTTCACCAATCCGATGCCGCGACCCTCGTGGTGCGGCAAGTAGATGATGATGCCATGTGGCGTGGTCGTCACGCGCTCAAGCGCCTTCTGCAACTGCTGGTAGCAGTCGCAACGCAGCGAATGGAAAATGTCGCCGGTAACACAACCAGAGTGGACGCGGACGAGAGGGGCCTCGCTGTGAGCGTTGTCCTGGCGGTGGACGAGCGCCATGGCCTGATAGGACACGCTGTCGTCCTCGTAGGCGTGGGCCTCGAGAATGATTTCCTTACCCTGGAACTCAATGGGCAGGACTGTATGGGCAGTATCGAGAAACATCGGGGCCTCCGAGCGGCGCGGCGCATGGTGCGCGACCTTACGCTCCATGACAACAGCCGTTCTAGCACCTAGGCCAACCGGCAGGGGCGTGACAGACGCCACGCCATTCGAGTGCAAGCCGTTAGCTGATACTGCTTGGGCCGAAAGAATGCTGTTGGACATTGTCCGCCTCGGTTCCGAAACGCTTTGCTGGCTCTTGGGGGTAGAAGGCTTTGTGATGATCATTGGTCTCTTACTAACTTTAACACCATGCCGGATCACTGGTCCGGCCGGGGCGCCTTGCCACTTCATCGAAGCGTATAAAGGCGGCGGTAGCGGAAGTTCGCCACCGCGTGTCTTTGATACGTGCCACGATGAGGTTTGTTCATTAACGCACGGGCGTTGAAATCGGTTTCATACTCGAACATCGATTTACGCCCCCCAGTCCGATTAAGTGCCGCACTGCACAAGGCAGGCTCTCTCAGCACTTGATGACCCACTTCATGATGCTTCGCGGATGAACTGAACCTGAACGACTTGTCACGGGCAATTCTGGCGGGCAAAGGGCGACATACAATGGATTGGTTAGAGAAGTAGCCTGCACATGAACGACCGGTCCAATTTATCGATGGAGTGGCGGAAGCCTTCCTCCCTCGGCGCGCGCTTCGCTGGACAGATGTGATCGTCGTTCAGGTGCCGGTAGATGGAGAATGTTCACGCATTCATCTAAGGATGCTTAATTAAATATTTACAACTTTAAGTTGTAGTTCTGGGACAGCAGCTCCGGGCTCCACAAGTGTGTCTTGGTCCGGAGCACAACCCGGAGTTTAGTGTTTTGCGTAGCTCTAAATTGCTCAAGCTCCATTGCGGAGTGCGGATCGAGTACCCTGATAACATTCAGTATTTCGTCACCCTTGGGGACTGTCGAGGGCGCGCCAAGCGTGGCAAGTCGACCGCGGCGGGTGGCGTCAGTGTTCTGACTGCGGTGTTGATGGCCTCTGCTTCGTCGGCGAACGCCCAATTCGTCTGCCAGCAGTACGGCGGCTCGTTCGGAGGCGCTGCAGCGGGTCCGATGTCCCTCGCATGCGGGGCGGATGCCATTGCCACGGGGCTCGCATCGTCGGCCTTCGGCGGCCAAACGAGGGCGATCGGCGACTATGCGACTGCCGTGGGCCAGGCGGCTCGGGCCGAGGGTTCAAACGCGGTCGCACTGGGCTCGCAGGCTCAGGCTCTCGGGGGCAACTCGACGGCAATAGGAACCGTTGCTTCCGCTGCCGGCGTCAATGCGACGTCGATCGGCAACGCGGCTTCGGCAGACGGCAACAACGGAACTGCGATTGGCAACGGAGCCTCGTCCAGCGCAATCAATTCGACCAGC
Source organism: Bradyrhizobiaceae bacterium (assembly GCA_947475855.1). Classification (GTDB taxonomy): domain Bacteria; phylum Pseudomonadota; class Alphaproteobacteria; order Rhizobiales; family Hyphomicrobiaceae; genus CAMDPA01. Next base: position 5,313 of record CANJPN010000296.1, on the reverse strand, counting down.
GTCGGCTCCAATGCGATCGCCAGTGGTGTGAACTCGACCTCTTTAGGTAGTGCGGCCCAGTCGAGCGGGGCAAACGCGACCGCGCTAGGCCGAGGAGCCCGGGCGATTGCCAACAGTACGACTGCCATCGGCGATATCGCACGGGCTCAAGGAGAATATTCAACCGCAATCGGCAATGACGCGCGTGCAATGGCTGATGGGGCAACTGCGACCGGCGCTGCGGCGCAGGCTACGGGGCTCAATTCCTCGGCTTATGGCCGGAATGCGCTTGCGAACCAGACGTCTGCGACTGCAAGCGGTCAGGCAGCGACAGCTTCCGGGATCAATTCGACTGCAAACGGCTCTGGTTCGACGGCCAGCGGTCTCAACTCGTCGGCATTTGGACAGGCTTCTTCGGCGGCTGCGACAAGTGCATCCGCGCTGGGGCAAGGCGCACAAGCGAATGGCGTTTCGTCGACTGCGGTGGGTCAAGGGGCGCCCGGCAGCACATGCCAATGCTGCTGCATTTGGCCAGGGGGTTGCGACGTCGCGCACCAATCAGCAAGTGTTCGGCTCGGCCAGCAATACCTACACGATGACGGGTGTCGCCAGTTCGGCGAGTGTAGCGGCGCAGTCTGGTGCGAGGCTGGCGGTCAGCTCGGATGGTACCGGAAATCTCGCGGCGGTCGATCCAAACGTACTGTTCCAGGGGACTGGAGCCGCCAGCACCGCCATCGGCTTTGGATCCTCGGCGGCCGGTGCAAATGCGACCGCGTTGGGACCGAATTCGACCGCTTCCTTCGATGGATCGACGGCAATCGGGTATGGCGCCTCGACGACCCGGGCTAATCAGATCGCTTTGGGCACTGCCACCACTACCTATACCGCTGCGGGCATCGCGAATGCCGCCAGCCGTGCTGCACAATCCGGATCGCTGCAGGTGATGACGACAGACGCCAATGGCAATCTGGCGGGCGATGGGGGCGCGCTCTATGGGAGGGTTGGGGCCGTCGAGACTTCGGTTGGCACTTTGCAGACGCAAGTCGGCGTCCTGCAGACGCAGACGGCTGCCAACACGACCCAGATCGCTGCGCTGGATACGCGCGTCGGTGCTGTCGAAGGTGGCGTGACGACGCTGGGGAACCGGGTCGGGGCGGTCGAGAGTAGCGTCACGGCGCTGAATGGGCGCGTCACCACGGTCGAAGGTAATGTTTCGACACTGCAGACACAGACAGCTGCGAATACCTCTGCGATCGCATCCAACACGACACGGATCACTTCCGTGGAGGGGCAAGTCACTACTCTGCAAGGGCAGGTGGCCAGCAACACATCGCGTATCGGCGGTCTCGAAGGCAGGATGACAACGACCGAAGGCAACGTGACGGCGCTCACCGGCCGTGTCTCCACCGTCGAAGGAAATGTCGCGACGCTGCAAACGCAAACTGCGTCGAACACGTCTGCGATCGCATCGAACACAACCAGGATCTCGAATGTCGAAACGCGCGTGGCGAGTTTCGATACGCGGCTCACATCGTCGGAACAACGGCTGACGAGCGTCGAGCAAAGCGTCGGGACCTTCGACAGTCGTCTCAAGGGTATGGATGCGCGGATTACCGCGACGGACAAGAAGGTCGACAAGGCGCTGGACGGTGTCGCCGTGGCTTTGGCCGTGGCTGAGCCGACACTACTGGCTGGCGATACTTTCGGGGTGCGTTTCAGTTGGGGCGAGTATCAAGGAAAGCACGCCATCGGCCTCAGTGCGCTCGGTGTGCTCGACCGGAATTTCCTGGGCACGAATACGGCGTTGTCGCTTGCAGCCGGTGTTGGTGTGAGCAGCTACGACGGTTCGGTCGGTTCACGCCTCGGACTTCAACTCACCTGGAAGTAATGGCCGGCTCTTTCGACAAGAACATCAAACAGTGAGTAGCGACATGAACAAGTACTGGCTGCCTGCCGCCTGTCTTCTCGTCGTGTGCAGTTCTGTTGCCGTTGCCCAGGGATGGCAAAACCAGACCGTACCGGCGCCATCCGTTAAACCCAAGACGGCTGCGCCACCGGCAGCCGTGCAGCGTGTGGCGAGTTCGCCGCCGCCGACTTCGAGTGGACAGTCACTGCAGGTGCAAGTGCAATTTCTGGTTCGAACGAGCCTGATGGCACTTAACGATGCCAATCGCAGCGGCAACTACACGGTGCTGCGGGATCTGGCGGCACCATCTTTCCGTGAGAAAAATTCGGCTGCCGATTTGGCTCACATTTTCACCGAAATGAGGCGGGCGCGTCTGGATCTGTCGATGGCGGCTATCATGGCGCCTGAACTGGACGAGCAGCCATCGCTCGACGGCGAGCGCCGTCTCCGGTTGAAAGGGTACTATGCAACGGAGCCTAATCGTGTGGTCTTCGATCTGATCTACGAATCGGTCGGCGGGCATTGGCTTCTCAATGGCATTTCGATTTCGACGCGGCCATCGCGGGCCGCTGCCGGTGGGCCAGGGCCAGTTGCGAAGTAGAGCACGCGCGGAGTGAAAGAGGATGGAAATCCGGCTGTTGAGGAGTAAGTGTCAGGAATCTCTCGGGCAGCACAGTTTCCACTCGAGGTTCGCTTTCACTGTCGGCCATTCCGGGGCGATGATGCTGTAGACGCAGGTGTCGCGCAGGGTGCCATTCGGCATGCGCTGATGCCATCGAAGGATACCATCCAGCTTGGCGCCAAGGCGTTCGATTGCACGGCGGCTCGGGTGATTGAGGGCGTGAGTGCGGAACTCGACAGCGATGCACTCGAGCTTCTCGAAAGCGTGGGTAAGGAGCAAAAGTTTTGCTTCGGTATTCACGGGGCCGCGCTGGACGCTCTTGCGGTACCAGGTGCTACCGATCTCGACACGCCTGTGGGTATTGTCGATGTTCATGTACGTCGTCATCCCGGCGGGCTTGCCCGTCGCATTATCGACGACGGTGAACGGCAGCATCGAGTCTTTGTGCTGCAAAGAAAGTCTCCGATCGATCTCGGCTAGCATCCCTTCCGGGCTGGGTACGGACGTGTACCAAAGCCGCCATAGCTCGCCATCGCGGACGGCTTCGGCGAGTTCGCTCGCGTGAGAACGATCGAGGGGCAAAAGAGTGACGAATGCGCCGACGAGCGGGACGGGGAAACTCGATGTCATCTCCTCGTGCACTCCCGTCTTCATGATGGTGACCAGCGTGATATAGATTGAGGCCGTTCCAAAACCCAGCCAATAAGCGCGAGACCCCATGCCGAAGTTCGCCGCCAGCCTCAACCTGATGTTCAACGAATGGCCACTGCTCGATCGTTTCGCCGCTGCGCGCGATGCCGGCTTCAAGGCCGTCGAGGTGCAGAATCCCTATGAGGAAAAGCCAGATGCTATCGCCAAGCGGCTCGCCGAAACGGGGCTCGATCTCGTTCTGATCAACACGCCGCGTGGTGGACCGGAAGTCGGCGGTCGCGGGATCGCGGCAATACCATCCCAGGCCGCGGAGTTCCGGCGACTGTTCGATACCGCTGTCGAATACATGCAGGCGACGGGCTGCCGGATGATCCATGTGATGGCGGGCACGCATCCGACGGCGAGCGAAGCGGCGTTCGAGGCTTCTTTGCGGCATGCGGCTACCAAGCTCGCGCCGATCGGTGGAAAGGCACTGCTCGAACCGCTGAACCTCTTCGACAATCCCGGCTATTTCCTCGGCGATTTCGACATGGCTGCGCGGATCATCCGGCACATCGACCTGCCGAACGTGAGGCTGCAATATGATTTCTATCACCGGCAGCGGCGGCACGGCGAGATCGTGGCATCGCTGACAGAGATGATGCCGATCATCGCGCACGTGCAGTTCGCTGGGAACCCGGGGCGGCATGAGCCCGACGAAGGCGAAATCGACTATGGATATCTGTTCGGGCTGCTCGATAAGCTCGGTTACGATGGTTGGGTCGGGGCGGAATATTCGCCGCGGGGCCGAACGCTCGATGGGCTGGGTTGGTTGCAGAAGTGGGGCAGGGTGGCCTGATCTTGGAATTTCGATCAACCGAGGCGGTTGCGGTCGTGGGGGAGGGTGTGGTCGACGACGGGGCCGATGGGGACAATGCCATTGCCGCCGACGGGCCCAGCTTTGCTGTAGACGCCGCGCTTCATCGTCGCGATGTCGCACGCGTCCGCGATGCCGGGCGTTTGGTACAGCTCGCGCAGGTAATTCGATAGGTTGGGATATTCCTCCAGCCGGCGAAGGTTGCACTTGTAGCCAACGTAGTAGATCGCATCGAAGCGGACGAGGCTCGGGAACAGGCGCCAATCTGCTTCTGTCTGTGTGGCGCCGCACAGATAGCGCTGGCGCGAGAGCCGCGCGTCGAGGTCGTCCAGTGTTCCGAAGAGGACCTTGACCGATTGATCGTAGGCTTCCTGCGAGATCGAGTAGCCGCAGCCGTTGACGGCGTTGTTGATGCCTTTGAGGACGAGCGCGTTCATCGCGTCGATCTCGCTGCGCAGACGCTCGGGATAGTAGTCGTGCGTGGGGCCGGTGATGCCGGCGAAGGCGTCATTGAAGATACGGATGATTTCGGAGGATTCATTGTTCACGATGCGCTTCGACTTGGCGTCCCAAAGCGTCGGCACTGTGACCCGGGTGGTGCAACCGGGATCGGCGATCTGATAGATTTCGTGCAGGTAGCGCACGTGTTGGTCCGTGCCTGGAACGGTGTGGCCTTCAGGACCGAACGACCAGCCTTGGCCGCCGACCTCCTGGAACGTGTTCCACAGCCGGATATGCGGTTCGAGCCGTTTCAGCACGCGGAACAGAACAGCGCGATGTGCCCAGGGGCAAGCGACTGCGCAGTAGAGATGGTAGCGGCCGCTTTCGGCGGGGTACTTTGCTGAGGGAACGGCCTCAATGCGATCGCGGAACACCGAGGGGCGCTTGTAGTACATGCCAGTCGCATCGTGATTGGTGAGTACGTTCGCTTCGGTCCATTTGCCGTCTACGAGCTGTCCCAATAGCGCATCCTCCTCAACCAATCGGAGTTGCCGGCTTGGCCGCTCTCCACGCAAAGGCTAGCTTCGCGGGATGCAATTGCCAACCAAATGCTTGCTCTGACTTCAGGGGGATGCTGCCGATGATTGCCGACCGGATCGAGGGCAAGTGGATCGACGCGTTCTGCGAGGTATTCGAGCGGTGTGCCGTAAAGCGTGGCGATACGGCAGCGATTTTGTCCGAGACCCAGTCTCGGGCACTGAACGTACATCTGGCGGAGCTGGCGCTACTGCGTCTGGGGGCGCGGCCGTTCCACATCGTGATGCCGACGCCGCGCAATCCTCATGCGGTGCCGGTTCG
>CANJPN010000295.1 GCA_947475855.1 Bradyrhizobiaceae bacterium | reverse complement strand
TTGGCGGGATTGCCGCCGGAGCGCATTCTGAAAAGCGCCTACGTGCTCGGTTTGCCGGCGTCGCCCCATATTTCGGCAGGCAGGGAAGGAATCGATATCCGTCAGCGAATGCTGGGTCTGCCGTCCGTCGACGCCGCTGTGGTTGTTGAGACGGCGGGCGGTGTGATGGTTCCATTGTCGCTGCGGCTCCTGCAGATCGATGTCATGGCTTACTGGCAGAAGCCGGTCGTGCTGTGCGCGCGCACCACGCTTGGAACGATCAACCACACGCTGTTGTCGCTGGAAGCGCTGCGGCGGCGGCGCGTGCCGGTGCATGGAGTGGCCTTCGTCGGTGATGCCTGGCCTGAGGTCGAAGCGACCATCTCGACGCTGGGCCGTGTTAGGCGGCTCGGGCGGCTGCCGTTGCTCGACCCGCTCGATGCCGGTTCATTGCGGGCGGCCTTCGTCGATGGCTTCGATTTACGCGACTTCATGGAAGAAGAGGGAGCGCGAGATGAGCGGCGCGAGCCGGACTAGCTCTCCCGTATGGCATCCCTTTACGCAGCACGCCGTGATGGGGGACGTGCCGCGGATCGTTCGAGCAAAAGGCGTCTGGCTCGAAGCCGAAGGCGGGCGCCGCTATCTCGATGCGATATCTTCTTGGTGGGTGACGACACATGGCCACGGCCATCCGAGGATCGGAGCGGCGATCCGGGACCAGGTCGAGACGCTTGATCAGGTGATTTTCGCTGGCCTTTCGCATGAGCCGGCGGAAGCCGTGGCGCGCGGTCTCGTGCGACTGGCGCCGCCTGGGCTCGCGCACGTTTTCTTCTCCGACAGCGGGTCCACGGCGGTCGAGGTCGGACTCAAGATGGCGCTGGGGTTCTGGCGCAATCGCGGTGAGGCGCGGACTCGTATCCTCGCATTGGAGCACGCTTATCACGGCGATACCGCAGCGACGATGTCGGTTGGAGCTCGTGGCGCATTCAATGCGGCGTATGAGCCGTTGTTGTTCGAGGTGGGGCGTATTCCGTTTCCTGCCGCGGGCAGTCAGCAGGCGACCTACGATGCGCTGGAGGGGGCGTGCCGGCGTGGAGATGTGGCGGCGTTGATCGTCGAGCCACTGATCCTCGGGGCCGGGGGGATGCTGATCTACGCGACCGAGGCCCTTGCCATGATGGCGCAAATCTGCCGGCAGCATCGTGTTCTGTTCATCGCAGACGAGGTGATGACGGGCTGGGGGCGGACGGGGACGCTGTTCGCCTGCGAGCAGGCGGACGTTGCGCCAGACATCATGTGCGTGGCGAAAGGCATGACAGGGGGCGCGTTGCCATTGGCCGCCACGCTCGCGACATCGGAGATCTTCGAGGCGCATTATTCGACGGACCGGAGCCGAACGTTCTTTCATTCCAGTAGCTACACCGCGAACCCGATCGCATGCGCTGCCGCTCGAGCGAACATCGAGATCTGGGAGGCCGAGCCGGTGCGTGAGCGTATCGCGGCGTTGTGCGGGATGCAGCGCGACAATCTCGCAAAGTTCGAAGGCGACTCGCGGTTCGAAAACGTGCGGCAGTTGGGCACGATTACGGCGCTGGATGTCGTGGTCCGGGATGCAGGCTATTTCGCAAGTATTGGTCCCAGGCTGTACGAGGCCTTCATGGCGCGTGGCGTTCTGCTGCGGTCCCTCGGCAATACGATCTACGTCATGCCGCCCTACTGTGTCAGTGGCGAAGAGCTGGCAGTCGTCTACGACGCCATCGACGAGGTTGCGAAAGCCGTGAGCGCGCCCTGACGTCCGGGGGAGACGACGGATTAAAAATCCAGCAGCAACACTTCGACGGTCGTGCCTGCCAGTGATTTCTGTGCATTCGGCGGCTGCACGATGAGCGCGTTCGAGCGCGCCAGGGCTGCGATCAGCGACGAATCTTGCGAGGTGACGGGGCGGACTGTTTCGCGGCCATCCGCCGAATCGAGGATCGCTCGCGCATAGTGCTGGCGCGGCCCATTCGCCGGCATGTCGGCCGTGAGGATCGCCGAGCGCGCAGCGAACCCACGGTCGGTGACGCCGAGCAGGCGACGGATCAGCGGCACCAGGAACACGCGAGCGCAGATCATCGACGAAACGGGATTACCGGGAAGGCCCATGACACGCTGGCCACCGAGCGTACCGAACATCAGTGGTTTGCCCGGGCGCATCGCGATTTTCCAGAAGTCGAGCTTCATGCCGCGATCAGCGAGCACCGGACCGACGAGATCGTGGTCGCCGACCGAGGCGCCACCGATCGTGACGACGATGTCGGCATCTCGCACAGCGTCCAGCTTTGCATTGAGGCTCTCTCGCGTATCTCGGGCGACGCCGGCGAAATGCGCAGCGCCACCCGCGCCGGCGATCATCGCCGCGATGCCGAAGGGATTGGAGCAGACGATCTGATCGGGGCCCGGGGGCGTTCCCGGCAATACCAGCTCGTCACCCGTTGCGAGGAGGGAAATGCGCGGACGGCGGCGGACGCTGAGCACGCCGTGGCCCATGCTGGCGGCGAGCATGATCTCGCGGGCGTTGAGCATGCGTCCGGCTTCGAGGAGTGTCTGACCCTCTTTGAAATCGAAGCCGCGCTTGCGGATGTAAGACGGGTCGAGTTCGCCGGGACCAATGACAACCTCATTTCCTTCGCGCGTCGTGTTCTCCTGGATCACAATGGTGTCGCCGCCTTCGGGCAGGGGAGCGCCAGTGAATATGCGCACGGCCTCGCCGTCGCCGACCCTGCCGCGAAAACCTCTTCCGGCGGCGGATTCGCCGATCACCCGAAGCCGGGTGGGTGTGTTCTCGACGTCGGCACCGCGCACGGCATAGCCGTCCATGGCGGAAGCGTCGAATGGCGGCTGCGTATGGCCAGCGGCCAGGGGTGTTGCGAGAACCCGACCATGGGCCTCTGAAATGGAAACGCGCTCTGCGCCCAGCGCCTCGGCTCCATCGAGGATACGCGAAAGGGCTTCTGCGACGCTGAGCGGCCCTTTGCTCATGCCTTTCCGTCCCGTTTGCGTGCGATGAAATGACCGGAGCGACCGCCGCTCTTCTCGAGCAGGCGTACAGGACCGATTTCCATGTCCTTCTGCACCGCCTTCAACATGTCGTAGATCGTGAGGCACGCGATAGAAGCCGCGGTCAGCGCCTCCATCTCAACGCCGGTCTGGCCCGTGCATCTGACTTCCGTCGCCACATGGATGCCGACGGGATCGCGGCTGATTTCGAAATCGACGGTGGCTTTGGTGACGGGGAGTTGGTGGCACAGCGGAATCAAGTCGTGGCAGCGCTTGGCGGCCATGATGCCGGCGATCCGTGCTGTCGCGAGGACGTCGCCCTTCTTTGCTTCGCCCTTCACGACGAGCGCGAGAGTGGCTTCTTCCATCGAGACGAAGCCCTCGGCCCGCGCGGCGCGATGCGTCACCGCCTTGTCGCCCACGTCGACCATGTGCGCCTCGCCCTTCTCGTTGATGTGAGAGAGCTTGGTCATGGTGTGTGCCCGTTGGGTACGGTTGCGCCTCTACGTTCAGTGCGCCGGACGTGCCGTTCCATGGTGCTGTGCGCTGCGCTGTTGCGCCGGAAGTTTTCCCAGTTCACGCGCCGCCCCCCAGTAACGTCCGCGTCGCCGCTGCAACGTCCGCCTGGCGCATCAGGCTTTCGCCGACGAGGAAAGCGTTGACGCCGGCCACGGAAAGACGCTGCAGGTCCGCGTTCGTGAAAATTCCGCTCTCGCCGATCACGATGCGATCCTTCGGTACGCGCGGCGCCAGTCGCTCGGTCGTCGCCAGCGTCGTCTCGAATGTCTTGAGGTTGCGATTGTTGATGCCGATCAGGCGGCACGGCAATCGGAGGGCGCGCTCGAGTTCGGCTTCGTCGTGAACCTCGACGATGGCGTCCATCCCCCAGCGTGTGGCTTCGCTGGCCAAGGTTGCGGCGAGAGCGTCGTCGATCTGGGCCATGATGATCAGAATGCAGTCCGCGCCCCAGCTGCGGGCCTCCGGCACCTGATAGGGATCGATCATGAAGTCCTTGCGCAGCGCCGGCAGGCTGCAGGCGGCGCGAGCGGCGGTGAGGAACTCGGGCGCCCCTTGGAATGACGGCGCATCCGTCAGGATGGAGAGGCACGCTGCGCCGCCCTTTTCGTATGCCGCAGCCAGTGTTGGCGGATCGAAGTCCTCGCGGATCAGGCCTTTCGACGGCGATGCCTTCTTGATCTCGGACACGAGAGCGAAGCGTCCTTGCTCGATGCGCGCGGCAATCCTGCCGGCGAACGGGCGGACGGGGCTTGCCTCCTTGGCCGCAGCTTCGGTGGCTGAGAGACTGCGCCGGGCTTTGGCCGCGGCGACTTCTTGACGCTTATAGGCGGTTATCTTGGCGAGGATGTCGGTCATATCAGCATCATAGCAAAGGCTGCGGGAAGGACGCCACCGGGATTGCGCAGGTCCTACAACTCCAATTCCGGCGGGAGGATACCCGAACGGCGAGCCCCGTCGACGTAGAAGGCCCAGAGCTTGTCGACAAGGCGGTCACGCTTCAGCTCTGCTTCGAAGAGGTCGAGGTCGGCAGTCGACAATGGACGGACATAGCCGAGGCAGGCGGCAGCGTGGTGCGCGTCGGCGTTCTCGACGAAGTGGATCGTGTCGTGGAAGACAGCCGGCACGGATTCGGCAACGACGACTTGGCCGTGCGCGCGGATCTGGCAGGCATGATGCGATCCGAGGGTTCGGGCCAACGCCCGGCCGCGGTCTGCGCCGGCGACATGGCCGGGATCGTCGTGGACGGGAATGCCGCTGCGCCAGCGCACGGCGTGGTTCTTGACGAGCTGCAGCGCCACATTCTCGACGAGCGTAAACGCCGTCGCGAGGTCATAGTGGAAGTGTGCGATCGCCCCGACGTCCGGGCGAGCTCGATAGATCTCCGCGTGGAGTGCGACCTCGATCGGAGCCTTGAGGGTGGCATTGGACCCGATCACTCGGCCGTCGAAATCGCAGACGATGAGATGCTCGGGCCTCAGGCTGTTGCGCGGCTGATCGATGGATTGGATCAGGAAGGTTTGCGTTGCGCTGGGTAGTCGGCCCGAAACGTGGCCGGAATAGCCCATGATGTTGCTGTCGCAGAGCATGAGTGTCGCCGCCGCGATCTCGCTGCGCAGACGAGCTTCGGTGCGGGGCTGGAGATGTCGCATCTGGTGCGGCCAGCTAGCTGGCGTTGCTGACGGCAACCAGCCGTTCCAGCGCGCGGGCCGCTGCCCCACTGTCGATCGCACCCGCTGCGATGGCGACGCCGTCCGTTAGGTTTGTCGCCTTTCCTCCGACGATCATGGCCGCGGCTGCGTTGAGCAGAACGATATCGCGGAACGGTCCCTTCGCGCCGGCAAGGACGTCGCGTATCGCCTGGGCGTTGAATTTGGCGTCGCCGCCTTTGAGGTCGGACAGCTTCGCAGGCGCAAGTCCGGCATCTGCAGGAGTTACTTCGAAAACGGTAACTTTCCCGTCCTTCAGTTCGGCGACATCCGTGGAGCCGGTGGTCGTCAATTCGTCGAGGCCGTCGTGGCCGTGGACGACCCAGACATGATCGGCACCGAGATTGCGGAGCACGTGGGCGATCGGCTCCACCCAGTGCCAGGAAAACACGCCGACCACTTGCCGTTTCACGCCGGCGGGATTGCAGATCGGGCCGAGCAGATTGAAAATCGTGCGAATTGCGAGCTCGCCGCGGATAGGCGCCCAATGCTTGAGCGCGGAATGATGAAGCGGCGCCCACATGAAGCCGACGCCGGCTTCGGTGATCTCGCGCTCGACGGCAGTTGGTGGTAAGTCGACTTTGACTCCCAGGGCGATCAGCACGTCGGACGCGCCAGAAATCGACGATACCGAGCGATTGCCGTGCTTGGCTATCGGGAGGCCCGCGCCCGCACAGACGAGCGAGGAGCACGTCGAGACATTATAGGTGCCATGACCGTCACCGCCGGTGCCGACGATGTCGACCGCGCCTGCCGGGGCAGCAACCTTCAACATCTTCTCGCGCATCAGTTTGGCGGCACCCGTGATTTCCTCGACAGTCTCGCCACGGACCCGCAAGGCCATCAGGAATGCGCCCATCTGCGCGGGGGTCGCAACGCCTGACATCATGATCTCGAGGGCCGACTGCATTTCTTCCACAGTCAGCGTCGCGCCGGTCGCGACCTTGCCGATGATCTCTCGCAATACGTGTGCAGGCATGTTCAGTCCCCCCGATGAGTTCAGGCCGCTTTGGGGGCGGCATTACGGCGGCGCGGCGTGAGCCCGGCCAGCCGCAGGAAGTTGGCGAGCAGGTCGTGGCCATGCTCCGACGCGATGCTTTCGGGATGGAACTGGAGCCCGTGAACGGGATGGCGCTTGTGCGCAAGGCCCATGATCAGGCCGTCAGCGGTCTCGGCGGTCACCTCGAGATCGGTAGGCAGGCTTGCGCGCTCGACGATGAGCGAATGGTATCGCGTCACCTCGATGCGAGGCGGTAGGTCGGAGAAAAGACCTTTGCCCTTGTTTCTCACGGTGGAGATCTTGCCGTGCATGGGTTCAGGCGCGCGGATGACCTTGCCACCGTAGGCTTGGCCGATGGTCTGGTGGCCGAGGCAAACGCCGAGCATGGGGATTTTCGGACCGGCCTTGGCAACGAGGTCGAGGCAGATGCCAGCCTCGGTAGGCGTGCAAGGCCCCGGAGAAAGCACGATCGCCTTCGGCTTCAAGGCCAGAGCTTCATCGACGGTCAGCGCGTCGTTTCGGCGGACCTCGCAGACCGCGCCGAGCTCACCCAGGAAGTGTACGAGATTGTAGGTGAAGCTGTCGTAGTTATCGATCAGGACAAGCATGATTCACACCAACAAATTGAAATGTCTAGATTTTTGTCGACAATTAGCGAGCCGCGCTGGATCGGTACCCGCTTTAGTACCCGCATTTACGCACGGTACCCGCTGTCGATAGGATGGTGATAGAGAAGCTGCCCATGGAGTCAACTCGACGGGCTAGAGGAAGATCGGGGGCTGGGATGGCGGAGTTCTCTAGGCTGCCCTGCCAAAGCCAATCTGTAGATCGCCAACCATGGCGTAGCCCTCGAAGATGACAGCGAGCATCGTCGACATGGTCTAACCCGGCCCGTGCTTTAGCAGCCCGTCGATTAGGTCGGCGCGTCGATAAACCCCTTCCATTGCGCACCTACTTTAGCCGGGGACTCGCTGATCCTACGTCGTAGAGCCTGGATTGGAATCCAACGAACGGCTCTCGGATACGCTTCAACCCACCCAGCGCGAGCGCCGCGTCGTCAATCGCGCGATATTGCAGGGTGAGCAGGGCTGGGAGCTTGTCCTGATCCAGCTCGCCGACGGGGATGTCCCGAACTCTGTTGAACTTCGAGCCCGGATCGCTGCTCGTTGTGACGCTATACACGTTGGCGGATGGCTGCAAGACTGGGCTCTGATTTGAGAGTTCGTTCCCGCAGCGCATCCAAGAAAAAGCCGCAGCTCGAAAGCCGCGGCTGTTGTATTCGCGACATCACGCCAGATCACTGCAGCGGTATCACCACCGCAGCTCGTCCTTGGACAGCATGATAGGTCGATGAGCCGACACCGTCGTAGGCGGCAGCACCACGCACCATGATGCCCGATGGCGTGCTGTAGGACAGGCCACC
>CANJPN010000294.1 GCA_947475855.1 Bradyrhizobiaceae bacterium | reverse complement strand
TCGGCTTGGGTGTACCTTTGGGCGCATAGAGCCCAAGCCAGATCGTCACGACGAGATTGTCGAACCCGTGCGAGGTCACGGTCGGCACATCGGGCAGCGTCGGTTGTCGCTTCGACGACGTCACCGCCAACGCCTTGATGTCGCCGGTGCTGGCCGCGCCGATGACGTTGACCGGCTGGTCGCACATGAAGTCGATTTGTCCGCTGATCACGTCGTTGAGCGCCGGCCCCGCACCCCGATAGGGCACGCTGCGGATCTCGGCCCCGATCGCGCTCGTAAACAAAACGCCGCACAGATGAGCCGCCGAGCCCACGCCGGCATGGCTGAACGTCAGGTTGCCCGCATTGGCTTTTGCGTGCGCGACAAACGCAGCGAAATCAGGCGCCGGAAGCCCTTTGCGCGTGACGAAAACCATGGGGTTGTCGGCGACGACGCCGATCGGCTCGAAGTCGTTGACCGGATCGAACTTGAGATTGGCGTACATCGCAGGCGCAGTCGCCATGCCGATGTGATGCAGCAATATGGTGTAGCCGTCGGGCTTTGCCGCAGCGACCCGCGCCACGCCGATCGTGCCACCGGCGCCGCCGACGTTTTCGACGAGGATTTGCTGACCGAGCGCCGTCGACATGGCCTGCCCGAAAACCCTCGCGATAACATCGCCCGGGCCCCCCGCCGCGAACGGCATGACGAGTGTAACTTGCCGGGCTGGAAAGTCCTGGGCGATTGCATCGTCGCCGGTCGCGAGCAATGTCGCGCAAAGAATTCCGATTGCGATGCTCCGCATGTAGCCCCCCTGACCAAGTCCGGATGACCTTGCGCTATTCTTATGCCGCAGGCACCCTCGCCGGAGCATAACACCGGCGCACGGCGGCAGGCCACATCGTGATGGGCAGCTTCAAATCTTGGTCGTGGTCTGCCGCTTGGGCACGAGCCGGATCACGACGTCGATATGCGCGATCTCGTAGCCTTCCGGCGCCCTCGGCAGATTGCTGAGACCGATCTCGTTGTCGGGGATATCGACGACGTCGTGACGGTCCTCGAAATAGAAGTGATTGTGATTGGACGTGTTCGTATCGAAGTACGTCCGCTGACCTTCGATCGCGAGTTCGCGCACGAGCCCAGCTTGCCGGAAGTGGTGTAGCGTATTGTAGACGGTCGCGAGCGAGATCCGCGACCCCGATGCCGTTGCCTCCATGTGCAACTCTTCTGCCGTCACGTGCCGATCACCCTTGAACAGCATTTCGGCCAGCGCCGCCCGTTGGCGGGTAGGGCGCAAGCCGGCGCGGACGAGAAAGCGCCTGAAATCCGGACGGAGCCGAGGAGCCGGGTTGGTCACGACGAAGTATCCTTAGAGGTATAAGATGTGGCCTGGATCATGAAAGCTGCCCAGGGCTCGCGTCAAGCACTATGTTTTCGAACTATTCTAAGAACAATCGCGCACTTGTCCGCGCAGCTTGGCATCAATCGATCACAGGGCAATCAGCGGCGCGCACATCGTCTCGCCATCGATGGGGCTCGCGAGGCTGGGACGAGGACCAGCCCGGCGGCGACTTGAAATGGCCTCGACGCGGGTGCAGTGTCCGGCTGCGGCCCAACTGGCCGAACCATTGGGCGCGCCAAGTGCGGCCCGCAAATTCCCGAGAGGACCCTCATGTACAAGCTCTATTACGCCCCCGGCGCATGCTCGCTGTCGCCCCATATCGTGCTGCGTGAAGCCGGCCAGGAATTCAAGATGGTGAAGGTCAACCTCGCCGAGAAGAAGACCGAGGACGGCGGCGACTTCTGGGCAAAGAACCCAGGCGGCTATGTGCCCGCCCTCGAGGCCGCCGACGGCACAATGGTGACGGAAGGCCCGGTCATCGTACAGTACATCGCCGACAAGTCGGGCAAGCTCGCCCCGGCATACGGCACGGCTGATCGCTATAAGCTGATGACCTGGCTGAACTTCATCACCAGCGAGCTGCACAAGGGCTTCTCACCCCTGTTCAATGCCAAGGTCCAGGACGAGTCGAAAGCCGTCTTGAAGGACCGTCTGAAGCATCGCCTCGGCGTCGTCGACAAGCACATGGCAACGAACCAGTTTCTGCTTGGCCAGGATTTTACCGTGGCTGACGCCTACCTGTTCACGGTGTTGACCTGGACCAAGCGCCCGGCAATCGCGATCGACCTCGCCAAGGAGTTCCCGAATCTCGCTGCTTACTTCGCCCGCGTTGCTGCCCGTCCGGCAGTCGCCGAGGCCATGAAGGCGGAAGGCATCGCGTAGGACGCTATAAACTGGTGTCAGGTCCATTGGGCCTGACACCATGTGCCATCTCCCGATGAGACGTTGCCTCGCCTTCGCCACGCTGTTGCGCTAGTTTTTGTTGTCTTTCGTGTTTCTCGGCCCTGCCTGGCCGGACAGTTGCCTCGAGGTATGAAGAGTGGCCCGTGGACTGGAGGCCGGACTTCGCGATTGCGGGACGCGTCAGGCTTTGCGGCCAGACTTGGAGATAGCGCACGAAGTCTCGTTGATTGGTTCTCTTGAAGCGATGCTTTCCATACTGTTTCCATCGAGTTCTCACGTTCCCGGATTGCGCGAACCCTTCCGGCCAAGCGAGCAGGCGCGTCTAGGCCTCTACTTTGTCGCGATGTCGGTCGTTGCGATCCTGCTGGCCGGTTGCTCGGCGACTTTGCAACGCGTCGCGGTGCCCGAAAAGTTGGTTGAATCCGCTGAGATCGACGGAATGTCCGACATCCGCGTCTGGGGTGACGATGCCCAGGCGGCCGCCAAGCGCTTTGTGGTGTCGGAGGCTCCCCGCCTGCGCGCGAAATACAACGCCGTGCCTGCAAGGCAGCCGATCGTCTCGAACCTTTTGGCTATCTCGGGCGGTGCCGACGACGGCGCTTTCGGCGCCGGGCTCTTGTATGGCTGGGGGCAAGTCGGAACGCGTCCACAGTTCGACCTCGTCACCGGCGTCAGCGCAGGTGCCCTCATCGCGCCGTTTGCCTTCCTCGGTGCCGAATACGACCGCCAGCTGAGCGAGATCTTCACCCGCTACGACAGCGGAGAGATTTATCAGGCTAATATCCTGGCAGGCGTCCTCGGCGGTCCCGGCCTCGCGCAGAACGATCCGCTGAAGAAGCTGATCGCCGGATATGTCGACGCCAAGTTGCTAAGTCGCATTGCAGAAGAGCGCGCTAAGGGCCGGATGCTTGTCATCGGAACCACGAACATCGACATCCAGCGGCCCGTGTATTGGGACATCGGGCGAATCGCAATGAGTGGCCATCCGCGCGCGGTCGAATTGACCCGTGACATTCTGCTGGCGTCGGCCGCAATTCCCGGCGTTTTCCCGCCTGTCCGCATTAGAGTTAAGGCCGACGGCAAAGACTATGACGAGTTGCACGTCGACGGAGGTGCAACGCGGGAAGTATTTTACACGCCGGGCAATTTCAGCTTCAAGGAACTCGATGCTCAGATAGGTCGCAAGATGACACGCCGTCTCTATGTCATCCGCAACGGCAAGCTGGACCCGGAGTGGGAGGCGACCGAAGAGACCGCGTTGGCGCTCGGCGCGCGGTCCATGTCGACCGTGCTCAAAAACCAGACCATCGGCGATCTCATCCGCATGCACTCCAAGGCGCGTGCCGAAGGCATCGACTATAACTTGGCCTACATCCCACGGACGTTCAAAGTTCCCCGCCCCGGCCCGTTCGATCTGCGCTACATGCAGGCGCTCTACGCGGTCGGCTTGCAGCTCGGCAAGGAAGGCTACAAGTGGTCGAAGGCGCCACCTGGTTTGATCGATCAGCAGGCTAGCCAAGAGGCCAGATAGCTTGTTTCCCGCATGCCTCCGTGACTAGCGGACTTCAATGACTTCGACGGTGCCGCCAAGCGGTTCCGCGCCACGTTGGCGGCCCCAGTCGGCCCGGTTCCGCATCTCGCCGGCTTCACGCAGCCGGTCCAGCTTCAGGAGATCGATGCTGGCGAAGACCCAGCAGGGCGCGTTGAGTTCGCCTTCTGCGATTATTCCGTTCATCGATAACCCGATATCCGGTGGCACGAGCACAGCGGCTGCCCCCGAATTGCGATCCACCGCAGGCGACCACAATGCATCTCCGACAGTCGGCGACGTCACGGCTAGGATCTGGCTTTCAAGTGCACGAGCCATGGCGCCGTTGCGCACGCGATGGAAGCCGGACATGTTCTCCGTGCACGAAGGCACCAACAGGATCTCTGCGCCAGCATCGACGAGCGCACGTACCAGCAGCGGAAACTCGCAGTCATAGCAGATCGCCACACCGATCCGCCCGAGCGGCGTATCGAACACGCGCTGCCCTTGGCCCGCGCTCATCCCCCACTCGTGTTCGAACGGCGTCAGGATGAGTTTTTCCTGCACCCCCTCGCCACCTTTCGGCCCGTAGAAGCGCGCCGCGTTGACGTAGCGGCCCTCCCGCTTCTCAGGCCCACTCGGTGCCAGGATGAATACATCGTGCGCAGCAGCCAGCGCGCACCAGACTTTGGCGATGTCGCCCGCGCGATCCGCCGCGATTGCTAGCGTCTGCTGGAGATTGGTCATCACCTCAGCGCCGCCCGTGGCTGCGATTTCGATCGATCCATATTCCGGGAATACGAGGAGTTTTGCGCCCGTCGCGGCGCCGTTCGCCACCCATTCAGCCGCCTTCATCGCCCAGTCCTGGAAGGTTTCCGGCTGATCGATCGGATATTGTGCGGCCGCAACGGTGAAGAGGCGTTGGGAAAAGTCGGTCACAGCGCTTTCATCCAGAATTGCATGGCCTTTTCCGTCTCGAATTCCCCGTCGATTTCTTTCCAGCTGTACGTGCCGACGAGACCCTCGACGGGATTGTAACCGCGCTTTCGCCAGAAATTGTCGAGTGGTCTATAGCCCTTTGGGGCGCGCCGATCTTCCGGTGATCGCGCAACGCCGCAAAAAGCGACTTGCGTGAAGCGACCTGCCGGGCCGAGACAGGTCAGCGCGTGTTCCTCCCGGCGGTCGAAGAAGGCATGCCCGATCCCATACCCCCGATAGTCCGGGAGTAAGACCGATTCTCCGCAGTAGAACGTCCGCTCCGGATCGAGTCCATGCGCCGCGAATAACGCTGCGAACTCCGGCGTATGCCCGGACAGCGGCGCCGCGGTCGCGGCTCCGACGACGATGCCGCCGTCCCGCGCCACGACCACGAGCGCATCCTTGGTCTCCGCGAATTCCTTCAAATATCGCCGCTCGTAGTCGACCGTACCGTCGTAGAGATATGGCCAAGCGCGGAATACATCGATCCGAAGGCGTGCGACATCGGCAAGGCAATCGGTCAATTCCGAGCCGCGGAGCGACACGATTTCGACAGACCCAGGCCCGGCCATCTCAAGCCTCCGCGCTCACCTGCATGATCCAGTCGGTGAGGTTGTAGTAGGTGGTGACGCGCCGGATCTTGCCGCCGCTGACAGCGAAGAACGTTCCCGCAGGCAGGCCATAGCGCTGGCCCTTGGCGTCGGGCAGACCAGTCTCGGTCACGAGGTACTTGCCGCGCACATTGAACTCGGCCGCAGCGCGCGAGCCGCCCGCGTTCACCATCACGGTCACGCCGTCCAGCTTCTCTTCATAGTGGTGCGCCATACGCGCAAGGAAAGCCTTGAACCGCTCTTTGCCTTCGCGGCGTTCGCCTTGGTTTACATCGTGGATCACATCGTCGGCGAGGCACGACAGCATGCCGTCGTGGTCGCCGCGATTGAACGCTTCGTAGTAGCGATGGATAAGGACTTCGGTCTGTTTTGCTTCTGCGTCCACGGTTGTGCTCACTTCTTGACTTCACCCGGCTTTGCTTCACCTGGCGTCCAGCTCGTATCGCCGGTGTGCTGCTTTCCATCGGGCGACCAGAGATGTGTGACGTTGCACCGCTTCACGCCGGCTTGCCCATCGCAGAACGCCTTCAGCGCGCCAATCAACGCCTCGCGCGACGGAGCTCCGCAAACCGCGCTCGCGAAATGCACTTCGCTCAGTTGTACGCCCATAAGTCCGGCCCATCCGACTGGCTCGCATGCCGTCACCGCGAAGCAGGCGCCTTGCCCAGCCTTGCGTTGGCACCGTTTGCGAGCGCAGTCGAGTGCAGACTGAACCGAGGCCGAAAGGCAGACCTCGACTACAGCTTCCGGCGCATGCACCAAGGCGAATGCCTGCGGCACGCTCTTGGAGCGTTGGGCCGTCGCCGGCATCGCTTGGAGGGCGACGCCGAGCATGATGCAAATCGCGGCGGGCAGCGCGCGAATGAGTTCGCTCATACACAAATTCCTGTGTCGTTAGACGATGTGCTTCCTGCAGCACGGCGGAAGTGCAAGATCAAGCTCGCGCTTCAGTCAACCACTCCGGATCATTCAACGTGCTCGTGCGCAATGGCAGGGTGGCATTTGCAACGCACTCTACCTCTTGGGGCGGCCGGACGCGACCTCTATTCGAAGTCGCCGACGAGGGCGGCGGTGGATTATACCCCGCGCTCGATCCGGCTAGAGTTGATTTTTTTGCAGTGCCTCCCTGGCGTGGCACGCCTGCGAATCCGGCATGGCTACCCGCTAGGCGAGGTCGCCTTCGATGCCTCAATACAATGGATACCGGCCCCGGTGGTCAGGCCTGGCTCATCTCTATAATTGCATTGATTGAGCGCAATCGAATTGAGCCATGGCTCATCGTTGACGATTGGCCCTGGCGCTCCCCTTCAACGGCCACGGGCTCGTCCCTACATGAGTTTCCGACGTGCCATACGGGCGTCGAAATGGGAATTGATCACGGTCCGCAGTGTCGCTTCGGGGCAAGTGGGGACGGGTGGAGGAAAGCATGAATTTGGATCGCTACACGGATCGCGCCAAGGGGTTTATTCAGTCGGCTCAGAGCCTCGCACTGCGCGAAGGCCATCAGCAGTTAGCACCGGAGCACTTGCTCAAGGTCCTGCTCGAAGACGACGAAGGCATGTGCTCCGGGCTGATCGCGCGCGCAGGCGGTAGCGCCAAGACCGCGCAATTGGGCGTCGAGAGACTTCTTTCCAAGCGCCCAAAGGTTTCCGGTGGCGGCGCGGGCCAGATCTACATGGCGCCGGAGTTGGCGCGGATTCTCGACCAAGCCGAGAAGATCGCCGAAAAGGCGGGCGACAGCTACGTCACGGTCGAGCGCCTCCTGCTGGCGCTCTCGCTCGAAAAGAGCACCGAAGCGGGCAAGGTGCTCGCGGAAGCGGGCGTCGCAGCCGACCGCCTGAACGCGGCGATCAACGAAATCCGCAAGGGGCGTACTGCCGACAGCGCCAACGCCGAGGCCGGCATGGAGGCGTTGAAGAAGTATTCGCGCGACCTCACCGCCGCCGCCGCCGAAGGCAAGCTCGATCCGGTGATTGGCCGCGACGAAGAGATACGCCGCACCATTCAAGTATTGTCGCGCCGGACCAAGAACAATCCGGTCCTGATCGGCGAGCCCGGTGTCGGCAAGACCGCGATCGCCGAAGGTTTGGCGCTGCGCATTATCAAGGGCGACGTCCCCGAGAGCCTCAAGGACAAGAAGCTTCTCGCCCTCGACATGGGCTCTTTGATCGCCGGCGCAAAATATCGCGGCGAGTTCGAGGAACGCCTGAAGGCCGTCTTGACCGAGGTGCAAGCCGAGGAAGGCCGGATCATCCTGTTCATCGATGA
>CANJPN010000293.1 GCA_947475855.1 Bradyrhizobiaceae bacterium | reverse complement strand
GCCGGTCGGTTTGTGGAACTGTTCTTCGAGCAGATCCGGCAAGTGCTCGTGGCGCGATAGGCCGAAGTCGATCAATACGGCTTCGCCGTTCGGGCGGAACAGCACATTGGCAGGCTTCAGATCGAGATGGAGTACATGCTGCTGATGGAGATCGCCCAGAGCCTCGGCAATAGCGGTGCCACAGACGATCGCCTGCTCGATGTCCGGCTCGTCGACGTGGATGCGTTTCTGCAGCGACGCGCTGTCGAGATACTCCATCACGATATATGGCTGAACCGCGAATTCTCCGGTCGCCACCCAGCGCGGCACGTGGTGGCCTTTCAGCTCGGCCATGATCATCTGCTCGACCTCGAAGCCGACGAGTTGGGAAAGGTCACCCTCGTGATCGAGGAACGGGGCCTTCATCACGATAGGGAAATCGATATCAGCCCGGCTGACCCGCCAAATATCCGCCATGCCGCCGCGATGCAGCCGCTCCTCGATCAGGAAGCCGTCGAGCTGCATGCCGGGGGAAAGCTGCGCTCTGGCCATCCCATCAAGCTCCCAGAACGATGCGCTTGGCGAGGACCTCAGGTAGTCCGGCCGCTACGATCTTCCTTGCCGTCACGTCGACGTCGTAGTGCACGCGCCGATAGGTGAGGCGGTTCGAGACGGTGTCGAGCAGCGCGTAGCAGGCAGCCGGATTCTTGTCGCGTGGCTGGCCGACGGCGCCAAGGACCGCTATCCAGCGGCGCTGCGAAAGCAGTGGCATAGGCATGTTGTCGACGGGAACGTGTTGGTGGGGAAGGCTCGTCGCGCTCTCGTTGAACAGCGCGGGGGTATGGGTGTGGCCGCAAAACGTGAGCCGCTGCGCGGTTGCGCGAAAACTCTGGAACGCTTCGCGCGCACTCAGCATGTAGATCCAGTCCTGGGGAGAGCAGCCGCTCGCATGGACGTAGAGCCGGTCGTCCTCGTGCAGGTCGAGCGGCAATGCATCGAGCAGCTCGAGATGCGCGGGTGCGAGTTGCTTCCGCGTCCAGAGAATTGAGGTGTGAGCCAGCGCGCCGAGTGTCTGCTTGTCGTCGACGGCGGCGGCATCGTGATTGCCCTGAACTGCCAATGCACCGTCCGCGATGAGGCCGGCAACGCGCTCGACCACCCAGACAGGATCGGGGCCATAGCCGACGAGATCGCCAAGGAACACATAGCTGTCGGCGCCTTCGCGAGCGGCATCGTCGAGGCAAGCGGTAAGCGCCTCGCGATTGGCGTGAACGTCAGCAAAAAGTGCGATCAGCATGGCGTTCGATGAACCCAAAGAGCACCGAAGGTAGTCATTTTGTTCGCGTGGCGGCTCAAGATCGTGGCGGCCGCGCGAAGCGCAGGGGGAGCGGGAGCAGGAGCGCTGCATCGAGCACCTGCAGCAAGCGCCAAGATGCAACAACTCGTCAACCGATCGCGTTGATCAAAAGCAATGGGCCGAAGCGGCAATCCACTCCGGCCCTTTGCCAGCTCAGCAGACAACTTCAGCAGGGCTCAGCCCTTGAAGATGTCGCGCTTGTAGGTTTCCGGCACGAAGAAGATGCCGATGATCACGGTGGCGAGTGCCACGACGACCGGGTACCAGAGGCCGTAGTAGATGTCGCCGGTTGCAGCCACCATCGCGAACGAGGTGGGCGGGAGGAAGCCACCGAACCAGCCGTTACCGATATGATAGGGCAGCGACAGCGCGGTGTAGCGGATGCGTGTCGGGAAGAACTCGACGAGCGCCGCTGCGATCGGGCCATAGACCATGGTCACGTAGAGCACCAGGATCGTCAGGATGCCGACGATGGTCCAGGCCTGCGTTCCGGACGGGATCACGCTCGTCAACTTCACGATCGAGGGATCACCCACCTTGGGATAGCCGGCCTCGACGGCTGCCGCCGTAAAGGATGCCATGTTCTTGACCAAAGCCGGGTCGACAGGAACGTCCTTGCCGTTGAAGGTCACCTTCGTTGCCGAGCCGGCAGGGCCTGCAACGAGCTGATACTTCACGGCCGAACGGGCCATTGCCACGCGAGCGATGTCGCAAGGCTCAGTGAAGGTGCGGATGCCGACAGGGTCGAAAACCGAGCCGCACTTGGCCGGGTCGGCGGTGACGTTCACCGTCACCTTCTCGAGTGCCTCGGCGAGCTTGGGGCTTGCCGTGCGCGTCATCAGGTCGAACAGCGTGAAGAAGGACAGCGCTGCGATGAGGCAGCCCGACAGGATCACCGGCTTACGGCCGATCTTGTCCGACAACCAGCCGAACAGGATAAAGCCACCCGTGCCAAAGATCAGCGACCATGCGACGAGCACGTTGGCAGTGAACAGGTCGACCTTCAGAATGCTCTGGAGGAAGAACAGCGCGTAGAACTGACCTGTGTACCAGACGACGGCCTGACCGGCGACGAGGCCGAGCAGAGCGAAGATCACGATCTTGAGGTTCTTCCACTGGCCGAACGCTTCCGACAGCGGCGCCTTCGAGAGCGAGCCCTCTTCCTTCATCTTCTGGAAGGCCGGGCTCTCGTGCATCTGCAATCGGATCCAAACCGAAATCGCGAGCAGGAAGATCGATACGAGGAACGGAATACGCCAGCCCCAATCCTGGAAATCCTTCTCGCCGAGTTGGAGGCGAACCGAGAGGATGACGATCAGCGAGAGGAGGAGACCCAGCGTGGCAGTGGTTTGAATCCATGACGTATAGAATCCGCGACGGCCCTGTGGGGCATGCTCAGCCACGTAGACCGCAGCACCGCCGTATTCGCCGCCGAGTGCCAGGCCCTGGCACATGCGAAGAACGATGAGGGCGACAGGCGCGATCCAGCCGATCGTAGCGTAGCTCGGCAGGAGACCGACGAGGAACGTCGTGGTGCCCATCAGGAGGATGGTGATGAGAAACGTCGCCTTACGTCCGATCAGGTCGCCGAGGCGGCCAAAAAAGAGAGCGCCGAACGGGCGAACGAGGAAGCCGGCGGCGAAGGCGAGGAGCGCGAACACGTTTCGCGTCGTCACATCGAATGCGCTGAAGAACTGATTGCCGATGATCGCTGCCAGAGAGCCGTAGAGATAGAAGTCGTACCACTCGAATACGGTGCCGAGCGACGAGGCAAGGATCACCTTGCGCTCCTCCGCACTCATCGGGCGGTTGCGATCCTCCACGTTGATGGTTGGCGATATTGTCGTCATCTGCCCAGCACTCCCCTATTGAAGCGGGACAAGGCTTCCACACCGCCTCAGGTGAGCGGTGTGAAGCAGATCATTGTCTCGCGTCGGCGTTTCCAGGTTGCGATGCCGTAGCGTCATTCAGCCACCGCGCGGCCCCCTTCAGAGGGATATGCCATCGCACCTTTGCGAACCGTAGTGTTGCGACATCATGGCGTCCAGTTGGTAACTGGTTCTAAACCCTTAGTATGATCCGCAGCGATGCTGGCCCGATTCGAATGCAAGTTCTGGCTTCGTTTCCCGGTGAAATGATGTTTCAGGTCACGGCGCCGACCTCGCGATCGTGGGCCGCGATGGATGCCTTGACGGCTGGAATGCGGAATGTGAACGTCGAGCCTCGCCCGAGTTCGCTCACGACGCTTAGAGTTCCGTCAAAACGCTGGAGAATCTGGCGGCTTATGGGCAGCCCAAGCCCAGTGCCCTGGGGCTTATCCGTGAGCGTGTTTCCCGCCTGCTGAAAGCGCTCGAAGATCTTTTCGATGTCCTCGGCCGAGATGCCGACGCCGTTGTCCGAGACGTCCACCTCGAGCCAGCCATCTCGAGCTCTCGCCACGATGGAAACCCGGCCATGAGCCTTGTCGCAGAACTTCACCGCGTTCGAGACGAGATTGACGACGACCTGGATCAGCCGATCCGGATCAACCATCGCCGGGGGGAGCGCTGCCGACACATCGACGGACATTTCGATATCGGGCCTGTGGGTCAGCAAACCGCTGGTCGCAGCGACGGCCCGCTCGACGATCGGTCCCAGGGGATGCTCGGCGATCTGCCACTCCGTCGTCCCAGCCTCCATCTTGGCGAGGTCCAGGATGTCGTTGATCAGACGGCTCAGCCGCTCGCTTTCCTGAACGATGATCGTCACGAACTCCTGGCGCTCTTGCTCCCCAAGGTCCGGATTGTCGCGCAGGATCTCGCTGAATGACCGGATCGAGGTCAGTGGCGTGCGGATTTCATGACTGACGGTCGCCATGAAGTCGTCCTTGAGCTTGTCGAGTTCTTTGAGCTGCTCGTTCGCCCCTCGCAGTTCCTGGCTCGTCGCCTCGAGTTCTCGGGACTTCTCCTCCAGACGGCGAGAGTACAATACGAGTTGAGATGCTTCGTCGAGAATGCGCGTCACTTCGTCTATGTCATGCATCTCCTCGCGCAGCACCGACGCCATCATGATGCGAGCGGACGCCGCACCGATGGCACCAGCAAGTTGGCGCTCGACGAAAGACACCGTGGCAGAGTTGGCAAGGCCCTGCCGGTCGATGGGACCGTTAATCTCCTGCTCCAGGCGGACGAGGGCCGCTTCAGCCCTCGGCTCGCCCAGGAAGCGCGCCATCAATGCCTTCAGCTCGGCGACACCAGCGCGGCCATGCCATTCCCTGCCAGAGCCGGCCGCCTGCTTGAAGACGTCAACGAACCGCACGGCCTGGCCCCGCTCGATCACCGATGGCAGCGTGAACAGTGACACGCCGACCAACAGGCCGACGTTGATGATCATGGTCCAGATGGTGGCGTGCGAAATCGGATCGAGGCCTTCCAGCCCCAAGAGTGCGTAGGGCTTCAACAGGACGAGACCCCACGGGCCGTTCTCGGCGAAGCTCGCCGCGATCCAGCCCGAACGGGAGAACGACGGCAACAGCAGGGTGTAGATCCATATCAGGAAGCCGCCGAGCAGTGCCGACAACGCGCCGACCCGCGTCGCGCCCTTCCAATAGAGGCCGGCCAGGATCGCGGGTGCGAATTGCAATGCAGCAACAAAGGACACCAGACCGATCGTGACCAGCGCGTAGGATTCGCCGACCGTGTTCGCATAGACGTAGCCGAGCAGAAGGACGAGCAGGATCGTGCCGCGGCGGATGGCGATCAGCAAACCTGTCAGGTCTTTGCGTTCAGTCAGATTCCGCGGGCCGATCCGCAACAAAAGTGGCATCACCAGATCGTTCGAAACCATGGTGGCCAGCGCGACCGTCTCGACGATGATCATGCCGGTGGCAGCAGACAATCCGCCGATGAAAGCGACCAATGCGAGGACGGGCGCCCCTTGCTGCATCGCAATGGTCAGCACGAAGGTATCGGGATCGACCTTGCCGTCAGGAAACAACAGCAGTCCGCCCAGCGCGATGGGCAAGACGAAGATGTTGATCAACAGCAGATAAAGCGGCAGCATCCACATCGCCTGCTGCACGTGGCGTTTGTCCACGTTCTCGATCACCAGCACCTGGAACTGGCGCGGCAAAACGACGATCGCCGCCATCGAGAGGATCGTAAGCGTCACCCAACTCGTGTAGCCGGCGACGCCGTCGATCGTGAATAGCCGGCTCAAGGCTTCGCTCGATGATGCCCGCGTGAAGATATCACCGAAACCGTTGAAGACGCTGAAAGTCACGAAGAGGCCCACGGCCAGGAATGCGACGAGCTTCACCAAGGACTCGAACGCAATCGCTGCGACCATTCCTTCATGGCGTTCACTCGCATCGATATGGCGCGTACCGAAGAGGATGGCGAAAGCAGCCAAAGCAAGCGTTATGTAGAGCTCGGTAGCCTGCCACGCCGCCACCCCGGAAGAATGAGCGGGCATTCTGATATCGGGATAAGCGATCAAAATCGAAAAGCTGGTCGAAATCGCCTTCAACTGCAGCGATATGTAGGGAAGAATGCCGACGACAGCGATGACGCTGACCAGCATTCCGAGAGAAACGCTCTTGCCGTAGCGGGAGGCGATGAAGTCGGCGATGGATGTGATGCGGTTCGCCTTGCAGATTCGGATCAACTTGCGAACAACGATCCAGCCAAGCACGAACGTAAGCGTGGGGCCGAGGTATATCGGCAGGAAGCCTACGCCGCTTGAAACCGCACGTCCGACAGAGCCGAAAAACGTCCACGACGTGCAATAAACCGCGATGGACAGCGCGTAGACGTAGGGCGTGGCAATGATGCTGCGCCCGGCGTCGGCACGGCGGTCACCATAACTCGCTATCGCGAACAGCAGCCCCAAGTACAGCAGCGACACGATAAGAACGACGGGCGCGCTAAGCATTGCGGTCTCCGTCGCTTGCCGGAGGTGCCGGCGTTGCCAGAGGTGGAGCCGCGGCTGAACTGTCCGCCTCTTCGTGCGGTATCGCGCGTGCAATGACGGCAGCCAGTGCGATCAGCAAACACCACGCCGCGAAGATGTAGAGATAGAGGACGGGAATGCCGGCGATGCGCTCGGGGCGGTTGAACACCGGCAGAAGCGGCGGCAGGAACAGCATCGCGCCAAGTAGAAAGAGGGCGACCGAGCGGTCGACAGTGCGGTTCCTGCGGACCATCTTTTGCTTCTAACCTCAACTCGTGAAGCTCGCGCTTTGGAGCTCGCTCAAACGCCGGCGTCAGGCCGGTTTCACAGGCCGCGCAAGAAGGGTTGCGACGCGGTCGATGGCATCCTTGGTGGAGAACGGTTTCGTAATGTAGTCGTCTGCTCCTAGCGAGAGGCCTTTCTCGCGCTCAACGTCCCGGCCGCGGGCGGTCAACATGACGACGCGCACTCCTGCGAGCGCCGGATCGGACTTGATCCGCTGACACACGGAAAAGCCGTCGAGCTTCGGCATCATCACGTCGAGAAGCACGATATCCGGCATTTCCCGCGCGATTTCCGCCAGAGCCTCCTCGCCATCCTTTGCGGTGCGAACGGCGTAGCCTGCTTTCTTCATCAAGAACTGCAGCGAAAGCAGAATGTTGGGCTCGTCATCGACGATGAGAACCTTGGCTGGCGATAGAGCTGGATCGGTCATGGCGAAATCCGGTACCGGAAAAAGTAAACCTGCATGACAGTCGCGTTCTGCACCTGACTGAACATTCCCGTATGTCGTCACATTCCCGTTTGTCGTCCCGGCACTTGTTGTCGGGAGCCAACGGTCCGCAAGCGCGCTGCGAGCGTCGAAGCGGATCCCAGTGACAAGCACCGGGATGACAAGAGGTACAAAACGTCAGACTTGGAACCCTAACTTCTCGATGCCGAGATCCCAAGCCCGGTGATTGCCGGCCGGATCGATTGTGTCCCAGGGACCGAGGGGATACCGCCCCTACTTATGTCGCAGGCAGCGGGTTCATCTCGCGGTGCAGCATCACGTCGATGCGATGCATGACGGCTCCGATAAGGCTCTGGTTGCACGGAGGCCCGCGAACCTTATAGTGCGCCGCACATCGCAGAATGCACTCCTTCACCACCACCATCAGCTGGAACTTCCCATGACCGCCATCAAGTACGACGTCGTCGGAATCGGCAATGCCATCGTCGACGTCATCGGCCGTTGCGACGACGCATTCTTGAAGGCGCGCGGCCTGACCAAAGGCGGCATGCAGCTACTTTTTGATGCGGCGGCCGTTGCCGACCTTTACAAGAGCATGGGTCCCAGCATCGAGATCTCGGGTGGCTCTGCGGCCAATACGATTGTCGGCGTCGCCTCTTTCGGCGGTAAGTGTGCGT
>CANJPN010000292.1 GCA_947475855.1 Bradyrhizobiaceae bacterium | reverse complement strand
CTAGGCACGCGCCGGGAACCGCGAGCGCTGGTCCGGCCGGCATGACCAGTTGCAAGCCCTCGACAGCCGATAGCAAGGAGATTGCCGGCGTGAACACCGCGTCGGCATAAAACAGAGCCGTTGCGACGATGCCGAGAAACGCGAGGGGGCGCGAGGCGTAGGGTGACGCTTGGCGAGCCAGGGCCGTCAGCGCGAGCGCCCCTCCATCCCCCTTATTGTCGACACGACTGAGCAGCCAGATGTATTTCAGCGTCGCCTGGATGAGGAGGGTCCAGATCACGAGCGACGCCGCGCCGAGCGCTGTCGTTGCGCTTACCCCGCCGAGCCTGCCCGCGCTGGCCACCACCTCCTTGAAGGCAAAGATTGGGCCGACGCCGACACCGGCCATGACGAGGCCAACGGCGCCGGCCGTCAGCTTGGCCGTGGCCCATCCGCCTGCGTCGACGCCGGCGCCCTGGTTGCTGCCGGCCTCACGGAGATCGGCCCCAGGGACGAGCGCTAGCGAAGCCAGCCGATAGTGGTGTGCCAGCATCGCTGCGAGCTGATAGGAGTCGCGGTTTCTTACCCGCGAGCGAATGACGACAAGATCGCCGTTCGGCTCCAGGAGCAGCGCCCTCACGTGGTCGAGATCGGTGAGGTCAGTCAGCGCGGCATCCCAGGCCGTGCCCTCGAACGCTTCCCTCAGCAGCGCGTAGCGTTGTGCCAAATCGCGCTTGCGCCTGCCCGAGAAAAAACCGGCGACCTCGGGGACCATGACGATCAGCTTGCCCGCCCCGATTTCAATGCAGCGCTCGAGCTCCCAGTTCACCCATTTGGTGCGCCCGGCATAAAGCACAATGGTCGAGGCATCGCGCATCCACTGCAGAACGCGCGCCTGCCATTCGTCGTCTGCGAGCCGAACGCGCGCGGCGCCCGGTTGCGGCAGCGCCTCCTTGGGCGAGCCGATCGCGATGAATGGACCATAGGCCATGAAATGGTTGGCGAGCCGCGTCTCCAGGGAGAAGTCGATCAGTGCCTTTTCGTCGTGCACGGAGACCTTGTCGTCGTCGAACGAGCGCAGAAACAGGATCGGCGAGCGACGGTCCGCGGCGAGCAGCGAGTCGGCCTTGAACTGGAAATATCGGCGCGCGCGCACAACGAGAAAAAAGCCTACGAGGAAGCTTGCGAAGCTCATGACGTGCACGAACGCAGCCGCGAGGGCGTCCTGGGCGGTAAATCTGGGGCCGATGTCGTTGGGCAAAAGATAGGCCGTCAGCATGAGAACGGCGCCGAGCCCGCCGACGAAGAATCCCCGCCGCACGTCGACCCGCTCGGCTTGCGGAAAGGTATGGGGACGAGCTCCTTCCCGCGCTGCGAGGGCCGTTAGAATATCGGGGAGTGGCGTTGCGAGTGCTGTGATCTGCAAACGCCGGAGCCGTGCGATGGCGACGAGCCCCAGCAGGCATGGAAGCAGATTGAGCGCGATCGGGGAAAAAATTACCATCTGAACGAAGCCGGTCGTCAGGCCGGAGAGTGTCAGCTGGCCAAACTGGCGCAGCGCGAGAAAGAAGCCGACTGCCGCTACGAGCGGAAATGCGATGGCCTGGGCATTCCAAACCCGCTGGTCGATTACGCCGACGTGGCGCCAGCCGGTGTAGATGCAGAATGCGAGGACTGCCGCGGTGAGCAGCTTCGTCAGCAAGGCTTCCGGTGGGCCTGCCTGGTTCTGGAAGGTTGACCCGAGAAGCGTCGAAATCAGCCAATTCGCGCATCCGATCACAAACAGTGTATCGGACACGCGCAGCCAACCGAGCCATCGCGCTTGGCCGGTGATGTCGATGTTGCGGAACCCCGGCGCGCTATCGTTGGTCATCCGCGAACCTCCACCCGATCCCGGATGCTGATCCTAGACCAACTCCATCAGCTCACCAAGAAAACGCCTTTGCGCAAGTGCGTCAGCTCTCGAGAGGAGGGCGGAAATCCAAAGAACAAAGCATGACACAGCGGCTTCGGCCAATCTCAACCGCCTCCTTCCCCTCGTCGTCCCCTCGACGCCGAAAGCGGACGGGGCCGGAGAGCGTCATCGCCCGCCCAACTAACTCAGATCATCCCGCCGCCCGCTCTTCGGCTTCAGCGCGGCTAGCTTGTCACCGATCTTTGCTTCACGCGCTCGGTCAGCCAGCGATTTCGCCTGCTCTTTCACCTTATCGGCAAGCGGCGCGGCCCGGCTCTTGAGATCGACCATCTGCTCGTAGGCGACGCCGGCCATCGCTTTCGATGCCGCCAGCAGCCGCTCGTCGAGATCGTTGGAGCGCCCTTCGAGCGACAGCGTGATGCTCTCCCGCTTCGCGAACGCGATAACCCACGGGATCACGCACAGCAGCGTCGCGATCATGAAGGCAAGCTGCAACCCGATGATGTCCGCGAGCCACCCGATGATGACCGCGCCGAGAGCGGGCACACCGCGATAGATCATCGTGTAGAGCGACATGACGCGAGCGCGGAGCGCATTGTCGACCGAGGACTGAACCAGCGCCTGGGTGCCCGTCGACATCATGGTCAGCGTTCCGCCCCACAATGCCCCCCACACAACCGCAAGCCAGAGCCAGCCCGTCGCCGAGAAGGCGATCGTGGCGATCAGGTTGACGATGAACGCCAGCAGAACCACGAGCGTGAGCCCATGCGTCCGCCCGTACATTGCAATCGAACCCGCCGCGATCATCGCGCCCACGCCCATGCCCGCGGTCAGCCAGCCCAACCCTTGAGGACCGGCCTCGAATATCTTGTCGGCAAAACCCGGCAGGAGATCTTGCAAGGGCCGCACCCAGATCGCGCCGATCGTCATCAGCATGAACAATGGTCCGATACCCGGATGGCTCCGCACGTACGAAAGCCCTTCGACGATGTCGCCCAGGAGCCCTCCATGCCCATGCGAGGTGCGATCCGAGAAATCCATGCGAACCGCGAACAGCCCGACCAGATAGAACAGGATACCGACGGCGTTGGCGACGAAGGTGTAACCGACGCCCGACTGGGCGATGACGTATCCGGCAAGCGCCGGGCCGATGAAGCGGGCGGCGTTATAGAGGGCGCTGTCGGTCGCGAGCGCACTCGGCAACACCGCGCGCGGCACCGTTGTCGGCACGATCGTGTGGCGCGAGATCGCATTGAAGGGATGCACGCAACCCAGCATGAGCGACAGCAAGAGCAAGATCCAGATGTTCATCAGCCCGGTAAACACCAGCGCCGCCATGGCAGCCGCGATAATCAGACTGAGATACTGCGCGATTTTTTGGACTTCGATGGGATTTGATTTCTCCGTGAAAGCGCCGACGAAGGGCGCGAGCACGATCATGGGCGCATAGTCGACCGCGACGACGAGACCCACCCATGTGTTGCTCTTCGTGAGTTCCCACGCCAGCCATAGAGTCCCGATGCGCTGCATCCACAGCGTCACCAGCGCTGGCGACATGCCACCCATGAACCAAGCGTAATTTCGGTGCGTCCACACTTCGAGCATCGGCCGCATTGCGTCGGGTATCTTCATGCCGGTCCTTCAGGCCCCCACTGGCCGGTGCCGGAATTCGTGCGCCGGCAAGCCTTGCTCCATCAACTATACCGCGCAAATACTGCCTGCGTCTGTCCCCATGTCCGCCTGTCGATTTCCTCGAAGCGGTCGGGCATCTTGATCTCCACGCCGTCGCGTTCTTCCAGTACGACGATCGCGCCCAGTGCGAGCCAACCGCCTTCTGCCGCGGCCTGGAGAGCTTTCTCGCCGAGCCCCTTGCCATAAGGCGGATCGCACAGGACAAGGTTGAACTCGTCCGCGCGTCCGGCGGGTCCGATCGTGGTCGCATCGCGCCGGAAAATCCGCGTGACGCCCGTCAGCCCGAACGCCTCGACATTTTCGCGGATGAGCCCGCGTGCGTCCGCGTCCTGCTCCACGAACAGGCAATAGGCGGCCCCGCGCGACATCGCCTCGAGCCCGAGCGCACCTGTGCCCGCGAACAGGTCGAGTACGCGCATACCCTCGATGTCGAAGCCTTCGATGCCGTGCGTAAGGATGTTGAACATCGACTCGCGCACGCGATCGGACGTCGGTCGCAATCCCTCATGGGCGGGGCTGGCGATGGGCCTGCCTCGAAAGCTGCCGGCAACGATCCTCATTCGTCGTCGTCAGGCCGGGCCGACCTGCCTTTTGCCTCGCCGCGTCCGGGCTTGCGCGGCTTCGAGGTATCTGGCCGCGCATTCTGCGGTTCCGTGCCTTCGACCAGGCCAAGCTCACGCGATATGGCAAGACCGAGCTGGTCGCGCAGCGTGCGGCGGCGAATGCGCTCGACTTCGCCTTCCGGCAAATCGAGCAACTGGAATGGTCCGAACGAGATTCGAATCAGCCGGCTGACTTCTAGTCCAAGATGGCCGAGGATACGACGGATCTCGCGGTTCTTGCCCTCGCGCAGTCCGACCGTCAGCCACACGTTCGCGCCTTGCGGACCATCGAGAGTCGCTTCCACGGGGCCGTAATTGACCCCGTCGAGGCTGATACCTTCCTTCAACTCGTCGAGCTGCGCCTGGCTGACCCGGCCACGGGCCCGGACGCGATACTTCCTGAGCCAACCCGTTGCCGGCAGTTCCATGTAGCGGGCAAGCGCGCCGTCGTTGGTGAGCAACAGCAGGCCTTCGGTGTTGTAGTCGAGCCGGCCGACCGAGATCACGCGGGGCAGATCCGAAGGCAGATTGTCGAATACGGTCGGCCGGCCCTCCGGATCACTGTGCGTCGTCACCAGCCCCCGCGGCTTGTGATAGCGCCAGAGGCGTACGCCCTCCGCCTCGGGCAAAGGCTGGCCATCGACCACGATCTTGTCGCGCGGGCCTACCTCACAGGCCGGTGTGGTGAGTAGCTTGCCGTTGACGACAACGCGGCCCTCAGCGATCCAGCGTTCGGCCTCCCGCCTCGAGCAAAGGCCAGCACGCGCCATCGCCTTGGCGATCCGCATCGGCTCGGTCGGTGCGCCTCCGGTCACCTCAGCCAAGTGCGGCGCCCCCTTGGGGCTGCGTTCAAGCCGTCGATCCGGACGGCCCTCTTGACGCCAACCTGGGCGCCCCGCCGAGCGCTCCTTCGGCTTGCCCGGCCGCTCGGGCCGGGGACCAGAAGCCTTGGGGCTGCTCGCACTCCGCTCTGGCCTTGCTGGTTTCGCACCCGGCTTCGGGCCGAACTTTCGATCAGGCTTGGCGCCAGCGGCAGCCCCCTGGCCGCGCGGGGCGCGGCTTCCGGTCTCCGGCCTTGAGCGTTGACCTTTGTGGTCCTTCCGCATGAGACTGCTTTCCGTTATCGCTTGCCCAGTCGCCTCTCGAACTCCCGCCCGGTTTTTCACCTGAAGAAGTAAACAACGGGCGGTCCGGAGGGTGCCCCTCCGGTCGGGGCATGGGGCGGAAGCCCCATTCGCGCGATCCGCGCGAAATCACGCCGACGAATTCGCTGAGGCCCCTCTATGGCACCGACCGCGCCGCCGCGCCACACCGCTTCGAGCCATATGGATACCGCGTTGGCGGAGGCCCGCGCCGCATTCGACCGCGGCGAGGTCCCCGTCGGCGCTGTCATCGTCGCAGCCGACGGCACCCTCCTGGCCAGCGCCGGTAATCGCACTCGCGCCGATAGCGACCCTACGGCGCATGCGGAAATCCTCGCGATCCGCCTGGCCTGCCATGCTCTGGGCACCGAGCGTCTCGTCGGTTGCGACCTCTATGTCACTCTGGAGCCCTGCCCGATGTGCGCGGCCGCGATCTCGTTTGCCCGCCTCCGGCGGCTCTACTGGGGCGCGCCCGATCCCAAGAGCGGCGGCGTGGAACACGGCCCCCGCGTATTCACGCACTCGACCTGCCACCATAGACCCGACCTCTATCCGGGCATCGCGGAAGCAGAGAGCGGCGATCTCTTGCGACGCTTCTTCGAGGGGCTGCGCGATTAGGCAGAAGCCTTTCCCTCACGCCCGCCCCAAATCGTGGGTCAGAGATTCCTTGCCGAGCGCAGCGAGTGCCGTCGCCGCGATCCCGTTGGCTCCCAGACCTGCGAGCTCGTACATGGCCTCGGGCTTGTCGTGGTCGATGAAGATATCGGGCAACGTCATCGTCCGCACCTTGAGACCACGGTCGAGCAGGCCGGCGCCGGCGAGGAAATGCAATACGGCCGCGCCGAACCCACCGGTCGAACCTTCCTCGACGGTAACCAGCACCTCATGACTTGCGACGAGCCGGCGCACCATCGCCTCGTCCAGCGGCTTGGAGAAGCGCGCGTCGGCAACTGTGGTCGAAAGCCCCATTGCGGCGAGTTGGTCCGCAGCCTTCAGGCATTCCGCAAGCCGTGTGCCGAGCGACAGCAACGCGATCTTCGAGCCCTCGCGGATAACGCGGCCACGCCCGATTTCGAGCGGCACACCGACAGCCGGCATCTCCAGTCCGACGCCATCCCCGCGTGGATAACGGAATGCCGACGGCCGGTCGTCGATTGCGGCAGCAGTGGCGACCATGTGCTTTAGTTCAGCTTCGTCTGCCGCAGCCATGATGACCATGCCCGGCAGGCAGCCGAGATAGGCGAGGTCGAACGAGCCCGCATGGGTCGGCCCATCGGCGCCCACGAGCCCTGCGCGGTCGAGGGCGAAACGTACCGGCAATCGCTGAATCGCGACATCGTGCACGATCTGGTCGTAGCCGCGTTGCAGGAAGGTCGAGTAGATGGCGCAGAACGGCTTGTAGCCCTCGGTGGCGAGCCCTGCCGCGAACGTGACGGCATGTTGCTCGGCGATTCCGACGTCGAAGGTTCGCGTCGGGAACTCCTTCTCGAACAGGTCGAGGCCGGTGCCCGACGGCATCGCAGCCGTCACAGCTACGATCTTGGGGTCGCGGCGGGCTTCTTCCATCAGGCTTTCGGCGAAAACGCGCGTGTAGGAAGGTGCGTTGGACTTTGCCTTCACCTGATCGCCGGTGATCACGTTGAACCGGTTGACGCCGTGGTATTTGTCCGATGAGCTTTCCGCTGGCGGATATCCCTTGCCCTTCTTGGTCACGACGTGAACGAGCACAGGGCCTTGCTTTGCCTCCCGGACGTTCTTGAGCACCGGAAGCAGCACGTTGAGATCGTGACCGTCGATCGGGCCAACGTAATAAAAGCCCATCTCCTCGAACAGCGTTCCGCCGGTCCAGTAGGTGCGGGTGTATTCCTCGGCCCGCGCCGCCTTCTCCTCCCAGAACTTGGGCAGTCGCTTGGCGAGCTGCTTGGCCGCCTCGCGGAATTGCAGATACGTCCCGCTGGAGCTGATCCGCGCGAGATAGTGCGACAACGCGCCGACCGGCGGCGCAATCGACATGTCGTTGTCATTGAGAATGACGATCAGTCGTTCGTGCCGCGCGCCGGCATTGTTCATGGCCTCGTAGGCCATGCCCGCGCTCATTGCGCCGTCGCCGATGACGCAAACGACATTTCGGTCACCGCCGCTGAGATCGCGTGCGACGGCCATGCCAAGGCCCGCGGAGATCGAGGTCGAGGAGTGCGCCGCTCCGAACGGATCGTATTCGCTCTCGGCCCGCTTGGTGAACCCGGAGAGACCGCCGACCTGCCGGAGCGTGCGAATCTGGTCGCGGCGGCCCGTCAAAATCTTATGCGGATAGGCTTGGTGGCCCACGTCCCAGATCAAACGGTCGTCTG
>CANJPN010000291.1 GCA_947475855.1 Bradyrhizobiaceae bacterium | reverse complement strand
GGTTACAACTTCGCCAGGCTGCTGGCGTGGCTCAGAGAGCTTTGGCGCGTCCTGCTTGCGACCCTCGCCTTGATGCGTCTCGCCGGCCCCCCACCAGCGACGCCTGCATTGACTGCAACCTGATCGCCCCAAACTTCACGGCCGACTATTTATTTGGTGCTGGCATGTGCCGAGCATCTGCGTACGCAGCAGTAATGTGCGTCGACTAATGGCTCGGAGCAGTGCGGTCAATGCGTGTCGAAGATCTTCTGGTAGCCCGCGACAGCCTTCTGTGTCGCTGAGATCTCGGCATCGGTCGGTTTGGCAGGATCGCGTGCGGCCGGCAGGCTTCCCAGCTTCATCAGGCTTGCCAGTAGCAGGAGCCGCGCCTTTGTTGCAGTAAGGTTCGAGCCAGCGACCAGGAACGGATGCGGATCGGCGAAGCCAACAGGTGCACCGCGGCCGACACGCACCACCGGCAGGCCGGAGAACACGGCACGGAACATCAGCTTCTGCCGAGCTACGGACGTCATCGTGCCATAGGGAACCATGCCCTCCACGACGAAGCCCGTGAGCATGCCGAGCGACAGCTTGTGTGCGATCAGCGCCTTGAGGTCGCCCTCGATCTCGGGATCATCGCCCCAGTCGAGACCCGTGTACGCGCCGTCCTTCACGATGGAAACCGAAGGAATCGCGGTCTCGAGGAGTTGGCCGGCGGCATTCTTGATCGCCATCGGCTGTCGCACGATCTTGTCGCCGTCGCTCTTCACGCATTCGACGGCTGGCGGCAACTGCGACAGCCGCACTTCGGAAAGATGGGTGTGCTTGTAGGCCGGTAAATAGGTCACGGCGATGCTGCCGTGATGGCTGATCTGTCCGAGTATGCCGCCGTGTCCCCCCGTTGCCACGTACCCACCGGGACGGGCATCGCCTTTCGCCACCTCTCGCGCGGCGAAGAACTGCTGTTCCTGGATTACGAGTGTGCCGAGCCGGTTGCGCCCGTTGCCATCGTTCCACACGCTCGAAGAAATGTAGCGTACGGAATCCAGAATGTTTTGCGGACCGTCATTGCTGATCTGCCCTTGCGGCCGCTGCGCGGCGTTACAGGCGATCGGCTTCGTCGTGTCGATCAGCAGGTTGAACCAGTACGCGCTGTCTTCGACGCTGGGACTGCCTTGCGTCCAGATCGCGCCGTCATACCGGTCGTCGGCGAGGATCGCCTGCACGCGGTTCGTGATCCGCGCCAACGCTGGGCGAGGTGGCTGCACGGGGATGTGGTAGGGCTTGTAGGCGAAGAAGTCATGGCCTCTCTTCTCGGGCGCGATGTCACCCTCGCCAGCATCGGAGCGCAAAGACCCGGCTAAGCCGTGCGTGTAGCCGCCGGGTGGCAGCACGCGATGGAAATCCATGTCGGCCAGCGCAGAGATGGTTCCAGCGAGCCCATCGACGCCGATACCGAGCCGGTCGATTTCCTCGAAGCTGCGCGAACCGTCCGGGAAAAAACCTTGGCGGCTGGCGGCCGCGGGTGCGCCCGGTGTCGTCCCTTCTTCCTCCCACGGTGTGCCGTCGTGCTGCAGCGCCATGTAGGGCAGCGGATAAAGACCGTCCTCCGGGCGGATCTCGATCTCGTAGACCGGCTTGTCGTCCGTTGCGCGCTTGGTCTTGGAAAAGCTGCCGTCCGCACCGATGTAGCCATCGGGCGCCGCATAGAGTTGCGCGGCGTCGCGCTCGAGCGGATGCGCGGAGAACTGCTCGACATAGACTTTTGCGGGCGCTGCCAGCCGTTGGGCGCGCAACGCGTCAAATCGCGGAGCGGAACCTTGTTCGGTAAGACGCGCGGGAATGCCGTGCTTTTCGCGCGCCTTGTTGGACGTCACCAGCGGCGGCGTATTCTGTATCGTTGCCGTTGGTCCGGCCATGTGCGCGATACGCAGTTTTTTCGTCACCACAAGACCTCCGTGATCCCGTCGGATGGCCGGAATTATCCTTCCAGCCGCCCGGCACCAGCACGGCTCATGCGATGCTACACGTAATGCCCGCGCATTTCGCGATGAAAATGAAATGTAGTTTCAATATGACCGAAGCATAGCGACTTTCCCGTTGGTGGTTGAATTGGAGGCAGATCGCATCTTGTTTGTGCATTCAACAGTGTGGCGAGGGGGCCAAACCAGTGTTAGCCTCACCTTCGACGTCGTTCACTGTCGAGCCCCTGCTTCGCACCAAGGAGACGAAGATGCTGACCCGCCGCCGTACACTTCAAGGCGGCCTTGCAGCCGCCGGCGCACTGACGATCGCCAAGCCCGGTATCATTTTCGCTCAGAGCAAGGGGCCGGCGAAAGTACGCTACAGCGAGGTTGTCAGGTCTTTTCTTTATGGTCCGGCCTACGTGGCGATTACCAACGGCTACTTTAAGGAGGCCGGCCTCGAGGTGGAGCTTTCGACGGCCAACGGCGGCGACAAGGCGATGGCATTGCTCCTCGCTGGTGGTGCCGACATCTCCTTGATGGGCCCGGAAGTGCCGATTTACGTTCTCAACAGTGACTCCCCCCTCAAGGTCCGGATCTTCTGCGGTTTGACGACGACCAGCGGCGACATGATCGTCGGCCGCCAGAAGGTCGACAAGTTCGACTGGAGCATACTCAAAGGCAAGGAGTTCCTGGGTTTCAGGCCAGGCAGCACGCCGTTGCTGTATCTAGAAGCAGCGATGCGTCAGAACGGCGTCGATCCCTTGAAGGATTTGAAGCTCAACAACAACGTCGCCATCCCCGCGCGGCTGGGCTCCTGGCTCGCCGGACAAAACCAGTTCGCGATCTTCAACGAGCCAGATGCCTCCCAACTCGAACTCGATGGTAAGGGCTTCATCATGGCATCGGTCGGCGAAACCGTCGGCGAGGCGGACTACACCTCGTTCATGGCGACCGATACATACATCAAGGCCAATCCGCAGGTTCTCCAGTTGTGGACCAACGCGGTGAAGAAGGCGATGGCCTGGTGCGATACTGCTCCGACGTCTGATGTCGTCAAAGCGCTGGCCCCGTTCTTCCCGTCGATGTCGATGGAGGCGATGACGGTAGCGGCCCGCCGTTACCAGAAGCTGAAGCTGTGGAAGTCGACGCCGGTGATCGAAGAAAAGCCGATTGAGAAGTTCCAGGATATTCTGGTCGCAGGCCGCGTTCTGGAGCAAGGCAAGCGTGTCAAATTCGCCGATCTCATCACCAACGAATTTGCGTCCAAAGCGAAGTGATATCGTGGAAAGCAAAGCTGCCGGCCCGGCCAAGGTGGAGTTGCGCGACGTCAGTCTGCGCTACTTCACGCCCGAGACCGAAACAGAAGCCCTGGCTGGCATCTCGCTTACCATACGCGCCGGCGAGTTCGTGTCGATCATCGGCCAGAGCGGCTGCGGCAAGAGCACGTTGCTGTCTCTGATCTCCGGTCTCATGCAGCCGACGGGCGGCGTCGTCCTGGTCGATGGTCAAGGTGTCGATAAGCCGTCGCCGAAAGTCGGCTACATGCTGCAACAGGACTACCTGTTCGAATGGCGGACGATCCTCGAGAACACGATGATCGGCGCAGAAATCCAGGGCCGTGATTTGGTCGCGGCTCGCGACCGCGCCAAGACGCTCCTCACGCGCTATGGCCTCGGCCAGTTCTTCGACTATCTGCCCCGCCAGCTTTCCGGCGGCATGCGCCAGCGCGTTGCCCTGGCTCGCACCCTCGTTACCGAGCCGGACGTGGTACTGCTCGACGAGCCGTTCTCCGCGCTCGACTCCCAGACGCGCATCGCCTTGGCGGACGAGGTGGCCGAGGTGCTGCGCCGCGAGGGCAAGACGGCGATCCTCGTCACGCACGACATCGGCGAGGCGGTCGCGATGGCCGACCGCGTCGTGGTGATGTCGCGCCGGCCCGGCCGTATCCGGTCCGACCATGCGATCCGTTTCTATAACGGCGATGGTCAGCGGCCCACGCCGTTCGCAGCGCGCAGCACGCCGCAGTTCAATACCTACTTCAAGATGCTGTGGGAGGAGCTCGAGGTTCATGTCGAAGGTTGACACGGCCCCCGTCGCGAACGCCCCCGTCGCGACCGGCATGCCCGCCGCAGCGCTCGGCGCGCCAAGTGCCGCCTACACAGCGTGGCTGCGAAAGGAGCGCATCCGCCATCTCGGTGTGCGTGGAACCCAGGGGGCGATACTGATCGCGTTCCTCTTGCTGTGGGAGATCTTGCCGCGCGCGCAGCTCGTCAACCCGATGCTGACGAGTTATCCCTCCGCATTGTGGCCGACGTTCCTCGATTTGCTGAAGGACAAGCCGCAGCAGGTGAACATTCTCGTTCACACCTGGGGTACGGTCTTCGCCACCATTGTCGGCTTTACCGCAGCGATGGTGATCGGCACGATCGTGGCGGCGATCCTGTGGTGGTGGGAAAGCCTCTACAAGATCCTCGATCCCTATCTCGTCGTCGCCAACGCGATGCCGAAAACAGCGTTCGTACC
The DNA here is from genome assembly GCA_947475855.1 of Bradyrhizobiaceae bacterium. GTDB lineage: Bacteria > Pseudomonadota > Alphaproteobacteria > Rhizobiales > Hyphomicrobiaceae > CAMDPA01. The sequence goes on along the minus strand of CANJPN010000291.1, from coordinate 3,224 downwards.
GATTTTCTACATCTGGCTTGGCGCGACGGCGTCCATCTACGCGATGGCTCTCGCCATTTCCGTGTTCATCACGATCCTGATGATCTATTCCGGTTTTCAGGGCGTCGATCCCAACAAGATCAAGCTCGCGCAGACGTTCGGCGCCACGCGGTGGCAAATTCTGCGCAAGGTCGTGCTGCCCGGCAGCGTGCCGACGATGATCGCAACGTTGAAAGTGAACACGGGATTATCGCTGGTCGGAGTCGTCGTCGGCGAATTCCAGTCCGCCAGCATCGGGCTAGGCTACTTGATCCAGTACGGCAGCCAGATCTTCAAGCTCAACATCGTCATGACCGCGATCACGATTCTCGCGATCGTGTCGTCGGTGATGTATCTCGCCATTCACTGGCTTGAAGCAGCCGTGATGAAGCGCCGTTGAGGGCGAATCCAAGAGCCGATTTCGCGATCAAAGTTGCGGCACGTCGTGATGTGGGATCGTGCATGCTGCGAAAATCGCCAGTTCGCTGCCTGAACTTCAAGCTCGCAGGATCAACGGAAACATCCGGCGGAAAAGGCGCTTCTTGTCAGGCGGGACGGATGGAGCTCCGCTCGCTCTCAACAATCAGGCAAAGTCCAAAACATCAGCATGCAAATCCGTAACACGTGAATTGCAGTATCTCACGTTGAAGGAAGTCGGGTTCGCCCGATATCGGGTTCAAGGGGAAACGGTCGCCGAGGAGAACTCAACCTGCACCAGGAGGCTCCCCCGTGCCCGGTTCTCATTCGAATTTCTCCCCCGCCACATCCTGCGCTTCCAATCCGTTTTCCCGTACCGCAGGCGCGCTAACCAGTGCCGCCGTATTTGCTGTGGCGTCGATGTCGCTTGCCCCGCCAGCTAAGTCACAGCAGCAGCCCTTCGCGAAAAGTCTGACCCTCGTTGTCGGCGGCGCCGCTGGTATTACCTATGACACCTACGCCCGCCTTCTTGGTCGGCACTTCGCCAAGCATGTTCCGGGCGGACCTTCCATTATCGTGCAGAACATGCCGGGCGCGGGCAGCATGAAAGCGGCCGAGTACATGTACGCGCTGGCGCCGAAGGATGGCGCTACGTTCGCCCTGCTGTTTCCAGGCTCTCTGGTCGAGCCTTTGATGGAGCCTGGCAAGTTCAGATACGAACCCGTCAAGTTCGAGTATCTCGGCACGCTCGAGCAGGACACACGGGCGTGTGTGACGACGGCCAAGTCGCAGATCAAGTCGTTTGCCGACGCGCGCGCGAAAGTCGGGATCATGGCCGGCACGCAGCGCGGCAGTTCGACCGTCGACTACCCGAACATGCTCAACGCGCTCGCGGGAACCCGCTTCAAGGTCGTGTCAGGCTATCAATCGACCAATGAGACGATACTCGCCATGGAGCGCGGTGAAGCGGATGGGATGTGCAGCAACCTCGGTACTTTCCTGACGCAGAAGCCGGAGTGGTTGGATGCGCCCGGCGGTCAGGTGTTGGTCGCGATGGGGCTGGATCCGCATCCCGAGATGCTCAAGCGAAACGTGCCTTACGTCGAGACCTTCCTGACTGGGGAGACGAAACCGGTGGTCGACCTGATCATCGCGCAGCAAGGCTTTGGCCGGCCGTTCGTCGTGCCGCCCGGAACGCTGCCTGCGGCTCTTGCCACCATGCGCGCGGCATTCGAGGCGACCTATCAGGACAAGGCCTTCCTCGAAGAAGCATCAACGATGAAGCTCGATATCAATCCGCTCGGGGGCGCAAAGGTCGCCGACCTCGTCAAGCGGATGTACGCGGCTCCTCGCAGCGTCGTGGACAGCATGGCCCGCGCATTGCGGCCGTCGGGCTCCTGAACTCTCCTATTTTTACATCGAACGATCGATAGGCACTGCAGCAGGTCAACAAATGTCGAATGTCAGCATACGTCCACGCAGCCAAATCATGTCGCGCAGCTCGGTGCTGGAAGCGGCAGGCCGTCTCGCCATCGCCGGGCTTGCGGCACCGGCCATTGCCCGTTTCAGTCCGGCCCTGGCTGCATTTCCTGATCGGCCGATTAAACTGGTCGTTCCGTTTGGTCCGGGCGGTCCAGTGGATGTCGTGGCCCGCCTCATCGCCCAACCGCTCGCGGACGCACTTGGCGGCGCGAACGTGTTTATCGAGAACAAGCCCGGCGCCAGCAGCAATCTCGGTATGGGGCAAGTCGCGCGCGCGGATCCGGACGGCTACACGGTACTGATTGCAGCGAGCAACCTCGTGATCAATCCAATCCTGTCGACGAAGGTTCCCTTCGACATCGAGAAGGATTTTCTTCCGCTCGTCGACATAGCCGATACACCTGGCACATTCTCCACGCGGCCTGATCTCGGTGTGAAAACGATCTCGGATTTCATCGAGCTCGCCAAGAGGAGAGGAAAGTTCAGCTACGCGCACGCGGGATTTGGCACAGTGGCGCACCTGTCGGCGGAATACTTCAAGGTGAAGACCGGCATCGATATGGCGGCCGTCAGCCACAATGGGTCTGGTCCTGCTGTGCAGTCGTTGTTGTCCGGCGCCGTCGAATTCTGTTCGGCCGGGTTGCCGGCACTGCATCAGCACTACACGAATGGATCTGTGGTTGGCCTTGGGGTGCTCAGCCGGCAGCGCTGGTTCGACTTGCCGGAGGTGCCGACGGCAGTCGAAGGCGGCTTCTCCGAGTTTGTGATGGGGAATCTCAACGCGATGCTCGTGCCTTCTAGGACGCCACCCGAAATTGCCGACAAGCTGTCTACGGCGCTACTATCGGCGCTGAAGTCGGATGACGCGCGGATGAAGTTCCGGACACTTGGCGCTGACATCGTTGCGGGCGGACCCAATGAGCTGAGTGCACGTATCGAACGCGAGGTGCCCATGTGGCGCAACATCGCCAAGCAGGCAGGCATCAAGCCGACAGATAGCTGACCACGTCGAAACCGATGACCAGCTGTGGCCGGAAGGGGCGGGATGCATACCCGCCCGTCCCACTTGATCGCCGGCCTCGTCAGCGAGCCGTATGCCGCCGCTTCAGCTCACGCCGGCACGCGCAAGGATAGAACGCACACGCTCCGTCTGCTCAGGCGAGATCGTCAGCCGTTCGGCGAACTCGCGACCATCGGGCTTGGTCGCGTCGATCCCCATCTTCGTCAGCGTGAACGTCTGCGGATCCGACGTCGGATCGAGAATCGCGCCTTTGCAGCCATGAATGAGATGGATGTCCTTTTCCGCT
>CANJPN010000290.1 GCA_947475855.1 Bradyrhizobiaceae bacterium | reverse complement strand
TCGAGGTATCGATTCCGACGAAAGCTTCGCTAAGATGTCCCACGACTCGCCCTCCTTGTGTGAGGCTCTGCCCGGCCAATCCGGGTAACCCTCGATCTCACATCGAAGGCGAGTCGCCTCGCTCGAGGAAGGGACATACAGTCTGGGTCAAGCGCAGCGCGACCCAACCTACGTGGAGTGTGCGCTAGAACAACGCCAGCTCGCGCACGTCGGCGACCGTCTCCAGCGCCATCAACTGCTCGAAAAGCCTGTCGCGCGTGGACGTCGAAAGGGCGCCGCGCGTTACGTTGTCGAACTTGTGCTTCACGTCGGCCCGCGTGAACGGCTGCTCCGGCGTGCCGCGGAACGCGTCGAGGTGCCCCTCGATCTTCCGCCCGTCTTTCAGCTCGACGGCCATCGCGACACCCATCGTCGCCACGTCCTGCGGCCGCTCGACGATTCTGATGCGCTTGGCCAGCGCACGCACGCGCCCGTCGGCCAGCGTCGCGTCGTTGAACACTTCCGGGTCGGCGGGATCGTGGTAGGTCGCCAGCGCCACCGTGAACGGCGTTGAATACTGCGCGCTCATCACGTCGATCGGCTCGGCGTTCGAGTGATGCGTCACGACCTTCGGCGAGGCCCAGATCGTCAGTGCAGCAACGTCGTCGCCGCCGAACTTGTGCTCCCCCATCCACTGCCGGATGAGTTGCACCGATGGCTGCGCGGTAACATGCAGCGCGTAAGGCTTGATGCACAGCCGCTCGATCTCCCACTCCGTCCCGAGCCCGCGCGTCAGCCTGGCAGCGTCGCGCTTGTCGCAATAGGCCTCCAGCATCCCGAATTTGCCCTCGATCACGGTGGCAGGTCCCTCGAAGCCGCGCCGCGCGAGGTCGACAGCGACGATGCCGCCTTCCGCCGCGCGCCCCATGTGCAGCCGCTTGACCATGCCGCCCGTGCCCGCCTTCGCGAACGCCAGCAGCCCGCCGCCCATCGAGCCCGCGATGCCGAACGCGTTTGTGGTGGTCGCGGCGTCTAGCCCGGCGAGAGAGGCGCAGGCGGCGGCGCACCCGAACGGCCCCGAGATGCCTGGCGCGTGGAACCCGCGCACTTCGGGCGAATGTAGCGTCGCGACACCGATCCGGCCCATCACTTCCGTACCCGCCACGATCGCCGTCAGCAGCGCCTTGCCGGACGCACCGAGCGATTGCGAGAATGCGAACGCGGGGAGCGCGACGGTCGCGCCCGGATGCACGCCCGCGCTCGGATTGCGCAAGCTGTCGAGCTCGAACGCGTGGCTGAACGTGCCCAGTGCCAGCGCCGCCTGCGGCACGTGGAGGTTCACGCCGGGAAGCCCCGGCAGCTTGACGGGACCGCCCGAGCCGACGGACTTCGCGTAGTCGAGCACCATCTGCGACCACGGGAACCGCGCCCCGAACGCCGCGCACCCGATCGCGTCGGCGAGGCACACCCGCGCCCGTTCGATCACGCTTTCGGGCAGCGCCTCGTAACGAAGCCCCACGGCATAGGCGGCGAGTGTCTCGGCGGCAGTCGTCATGGTCGCGTTATCCGTGTCTCGATTTGTCTGGGCGCCGATATCGCGGCAAACCACACAGAACCTCGTTTCCCGAGTACTATGCTCTGCCCGCATCTGCGCGGCCAGCATGCTCCTCTCGAAAAGTGCAGGTCTTGTAGCCGCCTATGACCGTTAACGACACATCTTCCTCGCAATCCGCCGCGGCCGCAGACGAGGGATACTGGAGCCTCCTGCGCGCCGAGCCTGTTCTCGTCGTCATCATGGGGACCGTCGCCGGTCATCTTATGATCATGGGAATGCTGCTGCCCGTGCTGCCGCTCTACGCCAAGACGTTCGAGGTGAGCGACGCCGTGCTGGGCCTCGTCATCACGGCGTTCGGCATCGGCCGTCTCCTGATCGATATTCCCGCGGGGCTCCTCGCCGACCGGCTCGGCCGAAAGGTGCTGCTGTTCGGCGGTCCACTGCTCATCGCGCTGGGCTCTATCGGGTGCGCGCTGGCGGCCGACTTCAATTGGCTCGTAGCCTGGCGTTTCGTCCAGGGCATCGGCGCCGGCGCATACATGACGGCGGCGATGATCGTGGCTGCCGACGTCTCCAGCCCCCAGACGCGCGGCCGCATCATGGCCTTGCACCAGTCGGCGTTACTGGTCGGCGCAGGCAGCGGCCCTGCCGTCGGCGGTTTCCTTGCGGCCCGCTATGGCTACGCCTCGGTGTTCTGGGTGTCGATGGCGATCGGAATAGCCTCCGCTACCTTCACGTTGTGGCGCTACCGCGAGACCAAGCGTGCTGTGCGCCACGCTGAGGACCATTCTTTGCGCGCCTACCTGCCGGTGCTCTCGAACCCGGCATTGCGCATGGCGCTGCTCGCCAGCTTCGGCATGTTCCTCACGCGATCGAGCGCGTTCATGCAACTCTTGCCGCTGTCGGGGGCGGAACGCTTCAAGATGGGGCCGGGCCACATGGGTTTCGGTTTCGTACTGCTCGCCGCTGCAAACCTGTCGATGCTGCCGTACTCGGGCCGTCTGGTGCAGCGTATCGGAACTGTACCGATGGTCGTCATGGCCTGCGTCGGTTTGGCGGCCGGAATGGCTCTGGCGGGCTTGACGAATTCGATACTGCTTTTCTTTTTCGCGATGATCGTGCTGGGCGCAGCCTCGGGCCTCGAAGGCCCGTCGCTTCAATCATATGCCGTGGCACATGCTCCCGGCGGTCGGTTCGGGCCGACGACCGGTGCGATGCGCTTCGTCGGTGACCTCGGTTTCGTCGTGGGGCCCGTGATGTTCGGCGCGCTGGTCGACAGTACGACGTGGGGCTACCGCGGCGCCTTGCTGGTGGCGGCTGCCATGCTCATCCTCATCGGAGCCTTATTTGCGATCTTTGCCCAGGAACGCAAATAGCCTTACCTGGCGCCACGCTTTTGAAGCGGCGTGGCAGTAATCGCCTCGGTCCGATGTGGCGCCGTCAGCCGGGACAGTGCACGCGACATTTCAGCGCCAGCCGCGTGCGACACGCGGGTCGCTCCGGTTGACCCGCGATGGCGGCTAGTTGTGGATCTCAACGCCAAGAATTTTCTGCAGCTCGCCAGCCCGATGTTGCATGGCGGCCGCATTGTTGGCGGCACCGCCATTGGCGCCGCCGCTGCGAGCCTTGGCCCGCGCAACGGCCGGTTCTCTCGGGGCGGCAACAGCAGGCTCTGCTCCGCCAGGGACGGCAGCGGGGGCAGCGGCATCCCGCTGTAGGCTGACCGGATCGGATGCGGGGGCGTCTCCTCGCTCGACGGTTGCTGGAGCAGCAGCGGTGTGGGTTGTGGCCAATCCGGCGGCAACACCGCAAGCGACTGGGAGCTCGGCTCGACCAGGGCGGCGCGTGACACGCCGCATAACGCTAAAGGGCCTTCATCGCCCACCTCCCCGGGGCGCTGCGGCTCGAGCACATATCGCCGGTCGCAAATACCGACACGGGGCGGCAGGCGGGTCTGCTCGAAGGCATCGTAGCCTTCCTTGAGATTGCGCCAGAAATCCAGCCAGGGGCTTTGCGCCTGCATGGCGAGGTTTGCATCTGTCAGCCGGAACGGAAACACGTGCAGATCGACCCGGGCCTGGCCAGCACGAAGTGACTGCTCGGCGAGCGCGAAAATCTCGGCCATTACCGCGTTCGTCATGGCAAAACAGCCGACGGAAGAGCAGCCGCCATGCACCAGGATGTAGGACCCTGTGCGGCCATGCGCTCTGTCGAAGGTGTTGGGAAACCCGATGTTGAGCGAGCGCGGCCATCGCCCGATGCGATGCAGTTGCCGCGCGCCGACCGAATAGAAACCTTCGGGGTTCTGCTTGTCGCCTTCGCGTAGTTTCGGCCCGATGGTCCCCGCCCAATGGCAGATCGGGTAGGTCGCGAAAAGCACGTACTGTGTGCCCTTCTGCATCCACACTTCGAGCTCGGATTCCGACTTGAAGATGCGGATGAACATCGCCGCGCCTGCCTTCAGGCCCTTGGCGGCCAGCCGGTCGTTGAGCTGGCCCAGATCCGGAGTTCCAGCGAGTGGCAATGCGCCTTCCGCGAATGCACGCTGGCGCTCTACTCTGTCGGGTGCCACGTCGTCGATTTCGATGGTGATCGCCTGCGCGCTTCCCGTCGCGAGCATGGCGCTCGCCAACCCAACAGCCGCAATTCGACGGCTGCGACTGCCGCGCGTGGCTGGCCACCAACTCCTGAGAAAATCCAACGCCATCGAACTTACCGCCCTTTGTCCGGCACGCGAGGCACAATAACGAACGAGTATATGCGTGCAACAGGCTAGCGGGAGCAATTCCGCGTCACGAGGCCTTCCAATGTCTTTTCCCGTCGGAGGCCGTTGCTGCCCAGGCACTCACTCCCGAGCATAAGGCGCCTGATAGTAGCTTTGGAGATCGGTTGCCGATGAATCAAGTCTGCCGCGCGGTTAATGCGAGAAGCCGAGCATGGTCGAACTGGCGTTGGCACCAAAAGACCCCTCGGTCAGTCCCGATCCCTTGCCACTGAGGCCGTAGCTGGCACCGAACCCCGACGACAATCCTCCCGAGCTGATGTTGCCCGCGCTCCGCGTCTTCGGCCCGGAGACGATACCCGCATCGGCTGCTTGCGTAGGCAACGGCGTGAACGGCTCCGGCGTCACGCGCTCGAGTGGCGGACACGAACCTTCTGGGCGTGGCTTGGCGCGGCTACCGAAGCTCGCGTTCACCACGTAGCGCCGCTCGCACACCACTACGCTGGCGGGCTGCCGCGCCTGTTCGAAGAAGTCGTAGCCGTCCTTCATCGTCGACCAGAAGCTGTAGTGCGGGTTCGACTTGTGGCGATCTAGATTGGCTTGCGTCATCCGGAACGGGAACGCATCCACGTGGATCATCTCTTGTCCACCGATGAACGACTCGCGCGCCAGCGCATAGATTTCCTCGATCAGCGCGTCGGTCATCGCATAGCAGCCCGCTGACTTGCACTTCCCGTGGATCATCAGGAAATCGCCGGTGCGATTGTTGGCGCGATCGTAAGTGTTGGGAAAGCCCAGGTTGAAGGCGAGATGATACTGCGAGTTCGGGTTCATCATATGCTGCGGCACCCGGTAGAAGCCTTCCGGTGCCTGCATGTCGCCTTGCCGCATCTTCGGCCCGAGCGTGCCCGACCAATTACAGATCGGATAGGTCTTGAAGAGGTAGAACCGGCCGTCCTCGCGCTGTTTCCACAGCTCGAGTTCAGATTCTTCCTTGAACACCCGGATGTACATCGCCGTCGATGTCGTCATGCCCTTCTTGCCCAGCAACATCATGGTGTCTTTGGACAAAGGCCGGAGATACGGTGGAATCTCGACCTGCGAACAGCCGACCGCTATCGCGGCCGTGGCAACGACAACGGCACATATGATCCAACGCTTGACCGAGGTGATCAAATCCCGTCCCACCCTACGCAATACGCCCCAAGGCGTAAGCGTTTCGTCCGAAAGCCTTAATAAATGGTTGATTCGTTCCCGTGGCAACCACCCCGCGATCGAATTGGCCCCCCGAGGCCACAGCGTCGAGGACTGAGCTTAGAGACCACGAATTGGGCAGAGCAAGGGCAGAGATACCGCTGAAGGCATGGGCTGGCGGGCAGGGACCTGCTAGCATGGCTGCAATGCTGCGGCCGAAGCCGTAACGCCCCGGGAGGAAATCATGCGCTCTTGGCTGATCGCGATTGCATCGCTGTTGACGCTCGCCGCCGTGCCCGCGCGTGCCGATGACGCCACGCTGCGCAAGCAGATCGTCGGCGTCTGGAAGCTCGTCGCCGTCGACTACGAAGACCAGGAGACGAAAGCCCGCACACCCGTGCTCGGCGCGAAGCCGCGCGGTTATCAGATCGCGACGCCGGACGGGCTGTGGCTCGCGCTCGTCACCGCCGAGACGAGACCCATCCCCAAGACCGACGAGGAGCGCGCGCAGGCGCTGCGCACTATGATCTCCTATTCGGGTCGCTACCGCGTCGAGGACGGACGCGTCATCACCAAGGTCGAGGTCGCCTGGAACGAGGCCTGGGTCGGTGGCGAGCAGATCCGCTTCATCCGCTTCGAGGGCGACGACCTCCTCCACATCGAGAGCCCGCCGATGCCGCACCCGAACGTCGGCAACAAAGTCGTCCGCGTCATCGTCACCTGGGCGCGGGGGAAGTAGCTCTACAGGGCCGGCGGACGTCGCGCCGCCAGTTCATCGCCGTCAGTTCATCGCAGCCAGGGCAGCGCCGACCTTGCTTTCCACAAGGCGTGCGATGCTCCCGCGATAGTGTATGGTGTCCCACCAGTTCTCGATGTCGCGCGCCATCGCGTCGTCGACCAGCAGATCCAGAAACGCCGATCTCGGGCGGGCAGCAAGTTCGGTGAGGCGCTGCCGGCAGGCCTCTTCCAGCGCATGATAGTTGCTGCCCGGCCGAGGAATGCTCGAGACGTGCCGCGGCAGCATGACGAGCGCCACGCGCGTCGACACGGGCAGATCGGCGAGCATCCGGCCGAGCAGGTCCAACGCCGGAGAGGTCACGGTCCGCTGGTCGAACGCCGCCGCTTGCCGAGGCCGCGCCACCGCCCGTTCCGCGACCTCTCGGTCCCAGCCGAGCAGTGGCTCGTAGTCCTCGAAACCGTTGGCCCGCCTAATCGGGGAGGAGGGTCGCCGGCCCGACGTCTCGGGTCTGGCGCCGCGCAGTCATACCCATTGCGGCCATCTCGCGCGATCTGTCGGCGTGCGTTCCGCCTTTGGTGGTTGGCTGCCTCGCGGTTCAGCCCGACCGGCCCCTGGCGAGACTGGCCAATAGGCCGGGATTTTCCGGGGGGATTCATCCCCCTTCACATAAACGACACGGGCGACTAGTATTACTCCCGTTAATCAGGGTGCGATCCTGAGTCGTTCGGGCAACCGACCGGGAGCACGCACGTGACTGCAGCCACTGCCCATCCGGAGACGTTTCCAGCGCTCGTACTGAACGCCGACTTTCGGCCGCTCAGCTACTACCCGCTGTCACTGTGGAGCTGGCAGGAAACGGTCAAGGCCGTTTTCCTCGACCGGGTCAACATCGTCTCGCAATATGACAAGCACGTCCACAGCCCCTCTTTCGAGATGCGTCTGCCGAGCGTGGTCGCGCTCAAAACCTATGTGCGGCCCGCACTTTACCCTGCGTTCACGCGGTTCAACGTGTTTCTGCGGGACCGCTTCTCCTGCCAGTATTGCGGCTGCAGATCCGACCTCACGTTCGACCACTTGATTCCGCGTTCGCGCGGCGGTCTCACGAAGTGGGACAACGTTGTGACAGCCTGCGCGCCGTGCAATCTGCGCAAGGGCGGTCTCATGCCGGCCGCTGCGGGAATGCACCCGTATCACCACCCGAACCGACCGACGGTGTTCGAACTCCACCGCAACGGTCGCCTGTTCCCTCCCAACTATCTGCACGATAGCTGGCTCGACTACCTCTATTGGGACACCGAGTTGGAGCCGTAGGAGACGGTGGAGCGGCGGGTTACGCTTCGCTGACCCGCCTTACTTTGTCGGCCGTGAAGTTTCTTCAACCTGCTGATCTCGTTTGCTGATCGAGCGGGAAGTCTGGCTTTGAGTTGCCGGATTTCCACGCTTCCCCGTGGATTTCCTTGCAAATCGTGATGGGGGTTTGCTGCTGTGGCGAACCATGATTCCGT
>CANJPN010000289.1 GCA_947475855.1 Bradyrhizobiaceae bacterium | reverse complement strand
GGTCATTGCGATGGGTCCTTGAGGTTGGGGGCACTTGACCCCTCGATCCTCAAGACGAGACGCTTCCTATTACGTTACCGACTGCCCTCGCCGCCAAACTCCACCGCCAAATCGGCCTCAACGGGCTGGCGCGCGAGCGCCTTCGTTCAGTGACCCGAGGCGGAAAGTCGCCGTATGGCGAGGTACTTCCGCTCTCGCCAGCTCCAGACATTGAGCAAGAAAACAGCGGCGCTTTTCCGGGCCCGAATTTCTCACATGATCGGCGTCGCCTCAGGTCTTGGCGGGCAACAACGTGATGAGCTGCGGCACGTCCGAGCGGTGGGACAAGTTTAAGGTCGGTTAGCATTGAGGATTTGCAAGCCGATCGCCGAACCGCGAGCGGGGCACACCTAACTACCCACTCCTGCGCACGAGCCTGCGGTCGGCACCGAGCACTGCATCCGAAACGACGCGAACGAACTCTGCTGCTGTCTTCGTCAGCCCGGCAGCCGTAGGATAGATGAACCCGAACTCCGACGTGAGCCCGGGTCGCCATCGCTTCAGTGCCAGCTTCAGCTCTCGCTGCCTGGGCAGTGCGACAATCGAGTCGACGATCGTGAAGCCAAGGCCCTGGGCAACTAGTTCGCAGGCCGAGTTGCTGCTGGACGTCTCCGCCACGATGATCGGCTCGATACCGGCCGCCGCGAACACCTCGTCGAGCCGCTGGCGCATGGGCGTATTGCGACCCAAGGCCACGAGCCTCTCGCCGTCGAGGTCCTCGGCCAATATGCGCCTCTTACCTGCGAGCCGGTGGCCGAGCGGAAGCACCACCACCGTCTCGGCCACTGCGAAGCTCTCGACCGTGATCGCCGGCCGCTCGAACGGTAGCGCTGCGACACCGACGTCGAAGGGATGGAAGCTGATCCAGCTCCCGATCGAGTTGCGCCCGACGATCTCGACCGCGACGCGCAGCTCCGGCAGCCGCGCGCTCAGCCGGGACAGCGCCTCCGGCAGGAAGGAGTGCGCCACATAGGTGGGCGCGAACACACGCAAGACGTCGGCCCCGTCTCGCCCGATGCGACGCGCCACGATCTCGAGATTGTCGATCCCTTCAAGCGCACGCTTGGCCTCCTCGTAGAGGCGTACAGCCCTGGCGGTGGGAACGAGGCGCTGGCGATGTCGCGCGAACAGCTCGAAACCCAGCTCGCTTTCGAGACCGGCGAGTAACCGGCTGACCTGTGGCTGAGTGCGGCCGACGGACTGTGCAGCCGCTGTCACGGAGCCGGCCTCCATCACCGCCACGAACGCCCTGTAGTGACTGATCGATGCCATCAATGCACCAAATGCATGAACCTATGAGTATTATGCATTTGAGCTCAGCCCCGGTCCACCTGATAGTCGAGCTCCGACATCGAGCCCGTTCGTAACCTCGGACCAGGGAGAACGCCGCCATGCGCTTCACGATCTATACGAACCCGCAGACACAAGGCCCGGAAGGCGACCTCGAGCAGATCGACATTTCGATCGAGCAGGCGATCCGTGCCACCGAGGCGGGCTTCGACGGCATCGCGCTCACCGAGCACCACGCCTCCGGCTACAACACGTTCGGCGACAACGTAGTGATGGCTGCCCACCTCGCGCCGCAGGTGAGGAAAGGTGTGCGCTTCGTCCTCGCGATCCTGGTGCCGCCGTTGCACCACCCGATGCGGCTCGCCCAGCAGTGCAACCTCATCGATCTGTTGACACGTGGCAACGTCATCATCGGCATGGGTGCCGGCGGCTCGCCGCTCGAGTACCATTCGATCGGTCGCGACCCGAAACGGCGCCACGACCACATGATGGAAGTGCTCGACGTTCTGGAAAAGCTCCTGGCATTCAAACCCGGCGATCCGCCCTATCGGTGGAAGACCAGCTACGACGAGGGCATTCTCTCCACGCGAGTGATGCCGACGTCATTCCTGCCCAGATTGCGTCTCGCGCGAGCCGCGCAGAACGACCAGGGCGTGATCTGGACCGCGCAGAAGGGCTGGTACCTGATGACCGCTCGCGCGCCGATCGAGGAGATTGCGCACCGCTTCAAGCTCTATCGGGCCGAGATCGAGAAAGCGCCGGTTGACGCCGCCCGCAAGGCCGACATGCTCGAGTGGAGCTCGCTCGCCCGCCAGCTCGTCGTCGACGAAACGGACGTTAAGGCAGAGGCACATGCGCGTCGGATCATCGATCGTCTTGCGGACGGCGTGAAGCGGAGCTGGTCTGCCCCCACGCTGGACGGCGCGGGCGCGCCGGACTTCACCAAGGCTCACCTCGGCATCTCCGCAGAGGACCCGGATGCCTTCCTGCGCGGTGCAATGCTCGTCGGCAGCCCGTCGACGATCATTCGCAAGCTGGAGGAGGTGCGCGCAGCCGGCGTCCAGCACATCAAGATCTGCTTCAACTACGGCTACATGACCCGCGAGGAGGCCAACCGGAACCTCGACCTGTTCCTCGCCGAGGTCTATCCTCGCTTCACGGCCCAGGTGCGTGTGGCAGCGGCCGAATAGCTGCAGGGTTGGATCTGCCCCTGCTTCGGGCGGCGGTTCAGCACCCCGGTTGATGCCGAGACTTGCTAGGCTGCTCCGCGCGAGCTCAGCCAATGTTGCGAACGGGAGGACAACGCGCCGTGTCAGCAGCAGCCGCGAGCGCTGGCGAGACACTTGGCTGGCCGCAGCGCATCGGGCAAGGGCTGGTCGCGTTCGCCAAGGGCGTGATCGGCGCTGCTTCGCTGACGCTGGTCTACCAGCTGGTGCATTGGTCGGGCATCGTCGATTCGCGCGTCCTGCCGTCGATCGTGGCGGTATTCGCCGAAATGTGGCGAATGACGATCGACCGCGATTTCCTGTGGGCCATCGTCGAGACGGTCTGGCCGGCGATCTCGGGCCTTCTCGGCGCATGCCTGCTGGGCATTCCCGCAGGCCTTGTGCTCGGACTGTCCCCTTTGGCGGAGCGTCTCTCGCGCGGGCTCGTCGACATCTTGCGCTCGCTGCCCGGCACAGCCCTGATCCCGGTGTTCATGATCACCATCGGTACCGGAGATCTCATGAAGGTGTTGCTGGTGCTCTTCGTCGGCGTCTGGCCGATCCTTTTCAACACCATGTATGGCATCGCTGCGGTCGACAAGACTGCCATCGAAAGCGCTTTATCCTGCCGCGTGACCGGTCCAGCCCTGTGGCGCCGCGTGATGTTGCCGAGCGCCGCACCATTCATCGCCACCGGCATTCGCTACGCACTTCCAATCGCCATCGTCATCGTTATCGCCGACGAAATCGTGGTCGGCAGCGTCGAGGGTATCGGCGGCTACCTGCTGCAGCAACAGAGCAATATCGTCTGGCGCGCAGAGTCGATCTACGCCGTCCTGCTCGCGGCTGGCGTGGTCGGCTTTGCGCTCAACCTCGCCATGGACGCCGTGTGCGACCGCTACGTCGGCTGGGACTTGCGGCGGAGCGAGCAAACATGACGACGCCGGTCGCCTCACATGGATCAGGTCGAGCCCCGAGCCTTTCCGGCGTGGCAGCCGGCACGACCGCGCGCGCCCGATCGATGTCGGCTCGCGCCGCGCATGTCTCGACCTGCGCCGTACGCCTCGTCGTCCGCGCGATCGGGTCGCTGGTCATCAGCTTCGGTTTGCTCGTCGCGCTGCTGCTCCTTTGGGAAGCGACGTTGACGGGCCGCAACCTGTTCCAGTTCAAGCCGCCCTCCACCATCCTCACGACGCTCTGGCGGACATGGCTGTCGGGACCTCCCTCCCACCTATTCATGACACAGGCCGTTTGGCACGACATCGTGCCAAGCCTCGCCCGGGCGCTCGGCGGCTGGGCGCTAGGTGCGATCATCGGCATCACCGTCGGCATCGTCGCCGGGCATTTTCCCCGCGCACGCGGCTATATCGATCCTGTGGTCAGCTACCTTCGCTCGATTCCGAAGGCGGCCCTGGTGCCGACGTTCATCATCGTATTCGGCGCCAGCGAGGTTACGCGGGTGATCGCCATCGCGGCCTCGACCATCTGGCTCGTGCTGATGAATACGATGCACGGCGTGCGCACGCTCGATCCCGTAATGCGCGACACCGGCCGCGTGTTCCACATACCGCCGTGGAAGCAGCTCACGCATATCATCCTGCCGTTCGCTGCCCCGAAGATCTTCGCGGCATTGCGCGTGACGCTGTCGCTGGCCCTGAAGGTGATGCTCGTGGCGGAGTGGCTGCTCACCGACTACGGCCTCGGCTTCTATCTTCTCGACAAGCAGCGCAACTACGAGATCGCCGAGATGTGGTCGGCGCTGTTCATGCTGGCCATCCTGGGATATCTGCTCAACGTCGGTTTCCTTCTCATCGAGCGTCGCGTGCTGCGCTGGCACGACGGTGTGCATGGCCGCACGGAGGCGCAATGATGGCGCAGGACGCGGCATCGACAAGCTCCACCGCGACAACAGCGTCGCAAGTCGCGCTTCGGGTCGGGGACATATCGAAGAGCTATGGCCGAGGCAGTGCGGCCCAACTCGCCTGCTCCGACATCTCGTTCGAGGTCCTCACCGGCGAGTTCCTGTCGATCGTCGGTCCCTCTGGTTGCGGCAAGACCACGCTCATTAAGATCATCGCTGGATTGCTGAAGCCGAGTGCGGGAGTGGTCGAGTTGTTTGGTGTACGCATCGAGAGCGTTCCAAAGGACTTGTCTGTCGTCTTCCAGGACTACAGCCGATCGCTCTTCCCATGGCTGCGCGTTGAAGCCAACGTATCGTTCCCGCTCGATCACCTGCCGATGTCGAAGGTCGAGCGCAAGGATCGCGTCGAGACGGCTCTCGCCGCGGTGGGCCTCGCAGGCGCCGGCGGAAAATACCCATGGGAGTTGTCTGGCGGCATGCAACAACGCGTCGCCATCGCACGCGCGATCGCCTACCGGCCCAAGCTCCTGCTGATGGACGAGCCGTTCGCCTCCGTCGACGCGCAGACGCGCGCCGAGCTCGAGGATCTGACGCTGAAGGTTCATCGCGACCACGGCATGACTACGCTGTTCATCACGCACGACATCGACGAGTCAGTCTATCTAGCAGACCGCGTCGTCGTGCTGCGCCGTTCGCCGGGCCGCTTGATGGCGACACTCGATGTCGCCCTGCCTCAGCCGCGCGACCAGATCGCCACGCGAGAGGATCCGGTGTTCGTCAAATTGCGTGGCGAGATCGCGCGGCTCGTGCGGGCCGCGGCACTGGGTGACGACGCGACATGAGAGCATCAATGACAATCGCTGGGAGGATATCGAAAATGCAGATGAAAATGAAAAGCGTTGCGGCTGTCTTTGGAGCCTTCGCGTCTGCCATCTCCTTTGGGCTCGCCGCCGCAGTAGCGCAGACGCCGGAGACCAAGCAGATTCGCTTCGTGGCCGTGCCGTCGGCCGGCTCGTCGCTGGTCTGGATCGCAGCCGACAAAGGATTCGACAAGCAGGAAGGCATCGAGATCCAGATCCGTCGCGATCTCGCGGCCGGGCTCATTACCGACAACATCATCGGCCGCAATGCCGAGATGGTCTATGGTGGCGCGGCAACGATGCTGTTCCCCTACGCACGCGGCGCACCGTTGACGATGATCGCCATCACTGACAGCGAATCCCGCTGGGAGGTGGTCGTTCACGCTGACTCCGGCTTCAAGTCGATCGCGGACATGAAGGGAAAGACAGTATCCGTAATCGCGCCGAACTCGATGTGCGTGTTGGCTCTGCGCCGCTCATTCGAGCTTGAGGGGCTGCCGAAGGACCACATGAAGTTTGCGGCCGTCGCGCCTCCCGACCAGGTCGCAGCATTCGCCGCCAAGCGGGTCGACGGCAGTTGCATGTTCGATCCCTACCGCCTGCAGATGATCAACCAGTTCGGCGGCAGGCCGATCTGGAGCATCCTCGACCCGAAGTACATCATCGGCAAGTCGCTCGGCGGCAGCCTGATCGTGCATCGCGAGTTCGCGCAGAAGAACCCGAATACGGTAGCGGCAATCCAGCGCGCGATCGACAAGGCCGCGAAGGCAGCGCTCGCGAATCCCGATCTCGTCTACACCACGCTGGCCGTTGCGCTGAAGCAGAACGTGGATCAGGTCCGGAAGATCTCGATGCCGAAGTTCCTGTCGCCGCCGACGGCGCCGGCAGAGCTGAAGGAGATTGCCGATGCGATTTATATGTACGGTCTTGTCGACAAGCCTATCGACGTCGCCGGTTTCACCATGCTGCCGACGAAGTAGTTCCGCCGCAATCGGAAGGGACCACCATGACCAACGATATCCACGCAGCGGCGCGCCTTGCGCAAGCCCCTGGCACCGACTACGGCGCGCTCAAATCGGTCGTGGCCTCGGGCGCGAGCCGCACCCGCTCTAATGCCGACTTGACCGCGGAGGAGCGCACCAATCTCGAAGCCTACCTCCGCTACAAGACGATCACGCCCTTCGAGCGGGTCCAGTTCCATACCCCGACATTCACGCTGCATCGGCGTGGATTCATCCACCTGCCACAGTTGACCGGCACCGGCGGCAAGGAGATGGACCACACCGCGCTCGAAGGCCGCTTCGACGAGATCGAGGACGTGATCGTGAAAGGCGATCGGCTGTGGTCGGTCTTCACTTTGCGCGCAAAGCATATCGGTACGATCTATCGGCAGCCCGCCACTGACAAGATGATCGGCATTACCGAGATGTGCATCCTGCGGTACGAGGCTGGCAAGCTCGCCGAGGGCTGGTTTCTCGGCGACGAGGTGTCGATCTGCCGTCAGCTCGGCATCACCGTCGCGGTCCCGTCCATCTCCAACTCGAGCGCAATGCCACCATCCGCGGCCGGCAGTCGGCCTGCAACAGTCGGTGGCCTGCTCGACGCTGCAGCCTCACAGCAGAAAGCCGGCACTGCCTACGACAGGCTTCGAAGCGTCGTAACAAAGCTTGCGCCGGGCCACCGTGCCAGCGACGGCCTCACCGCAGAGGAGGTGGTCAATCTCGATTGCTTCCTGCGATACAAGGTTGCAAGGCTGGGTGAGCGGCCTAATTTCCAGACGGCGAACTATAGAGGTAACCGACGCGGAATCGTCCACCTCCCGGAATTGCGTGGCACACCCGGCAACGAACTCGACCACGGCGCCCTGGAAGGCCGCTTCGACGAGATCGAGGACATCGTCGTCAAAGGCGACCGTCTGTGGTGCGCCTTCACCCTGCGCGCACACCACGTCGGTCCGCTCTACGGCATGCCGGCAACAGGCAAGACGGTCGAGATGCTCGAGTATTGCGCCATGCGGTTCGAGGGCGGAAAAATTGCCGAAGGCTGGTTCTTCGCCGACGAACTCGGCCTCGCCCGCCAGATCGGCATACCGATCGAAGTGCGGACAGAGTGAATTTCATCGATCTCGCGCGTCATTTCACGCGCGAATGCCGTGCGCATCACCTCGATATGCCTGTGCCGTGTCCGTGGACAGCAAACGCATCCTGCAAGCCCCTGGCCCCATTTGGGCCGTCGTACAGTCGGCTGCCGAGGAAGTTATTTCTCACCCTCGCCCTAAAAGCATCCTGACCCAAAGTATTTTGTTTTTCAGCGCGGATTCTGCCAAGGTCACGTCAGCTTACGAGATCTCAAACCGGAAGGTGGCGTACCGGCCGCCATTCGTCTCAAAGTGTGACGGGTTTCGGATGCCGGCCCAACACTGACGCCTCCACGAGCACCAAGGGCCGGTGTTC
>CANJPN010000288.1 GCA_947475855.1 Bradyrhizobiaceae bacterium | reverse complement strand
CGATCGAGCCTGCGGAATTGATCGAAGCTATTCCAGCCAAGATCCCGCTGCTAGCCGCCACAACGATAGAAATCCGGATTCCAAAGGCCGCGCTTCTGGCCACTGCCGCAGCTTCGAATGCCCAATCGACACAAGGACGGGGCTCGATCCTGACGCGTGCGATAGCGATTCGGTTGCGTGCGCCTGCCGGTGGATTTTCCGTCGAGAACGCCTCGCCGGAGACCCAGTGGTTCGATTCCAAATCGGCCCAGCGCGAGGACGACGAAGTGCGTTGGCGGTGGGTGGTGACGCCACGCAATCGCGGACGTCTGCCGCTGCAACTGTCGATCACGATTCGGACCCTGGCCGCCGACGGCATGATCGTGGAGACTACGCTGCCGGATCAAGAGGCGATGGTAAGAGTCTCTACCAACCCTCGCGCTGCCATCGGGACTTTGGCGAAGTGGTGCTTGGCGGGGCTGGTCGGCGGGATCTTGACGCTGCTGGCGTCCGTCGGCGTCGCCGGGTTACTGGGACGGGTATTCCAGTAGCGCCGCTTACGTCGACAAGAGCACGGAAATTTCAGCCCGGAGCTCGGACATGCCCTGTCCCGTCTCGGAAGACGTCAAACGCAGCATGGGATGGGCTGCGGGGTGCTTGCGCGCAACGGCCGCTACCTTTTCCAACACGGCAGCCTGGGCCGGCAGAGGCACTTTATCGACCTTGGTCAGCACCAGCTGGTAGGACACCGCAGCTTCGTCGAGCAGGTCCATCACCGGCTCGTCGGCCGCCTTCACGCCATGGCGCGCGTCGATCAGCATCAATACGCGCTTCAAGCTGCGGCGGCCGCGAAGGTAGTCACGGACGAGTTCGGTCCAGGCGTCGACCTTGTCCTTTGGTGCTTTTGCGTAACCGTAGCCGGGCATGTCGACCAAGTAAGCACTGACGTCTTCGACTTGGAAGAAGTTGAGCTCCTGCGTGCGGCCCGGCGTATTGGATGTCCGCGCAAGACCCTTCTGGCGCACGAGTGCGTTGATGAGGCTAGATTTTCCGACATTCGAGCGGCCTGCGAAGGCGATCTCCGGGCGGTCGGCAGGCGGCAGTGACACCAGCGTCGGCGTGCCCATGACGAATTGCCAGGGACGGGCGAACAGCAACTCGCCGGCCGCCATCTGCTCCGGCGTAAACTCGGGATCGGTGCTCACAGGTACAGTCCCAATCCTTGGTAGCGCCGGCCGAGCCGTCAGGCTTTCGCACAGCGCGATTATTTACTCCGCTGCAACAACCCCAGCAGCGGTTTGAAGGTTTTGCGCATGTTTTCCATCAGCGGAATATCGACGTTGTTCTTCTTCATGATCAGGTATTGCTGGCCGATCGAGAGGATGTTGCTCCAAGCCCAGTAGATCACGAGACCGGAAGCGAATCCGCCGAGCATCACCGTGAACATCACGGGCATCCAGTTGAAGATCGCCTGCTGCATCGGGTCGGGCTGCTGGGGATTGAGCTGCATCTGCAGCCACATCGTGATGCCCATGACGATCGCCCAGGCGCCGATGGTGTGGCCGAGCGCAAACTGCTCGATGGCCGGGATCGGCAGCAGGCCAAACAAGTTGAACAGCGACGTCGGGTCCGGCGCAGAAAGATCCTTGATCCAGCCGAAGAACGGCGCGTGCCGCATGTCGATCAGAACGAACAGCACCTTGTAGAGCGCGAAGAAAACGGGGATCTGAACAACCATCGGTAGACAGCCAGCCAGAGGGTTGATCTTCTCCTTCTGGTACAGCGCCATCGTTTCCTGCTGCTGACGCGCCTTGTCTTCCTTGAAGCGCTCGCGGATCTTCTCCATCTCGGGCTGCAGCTTCTTCATCTTCGCCATCGACTCATAGGACTTGTTGGCGAGCGGGAAGAACAGCAGCTTGACGAGCACCGTGATGATCAGGATCGAAACGCCGAAATTCTTGACGATCCGATTGATCCAATCGAGCAGCAGATAGAGCGGTTTGGTGAAGTACCAGAACGTGCCCCAGTCGATGATCGAGTCGAACTGCTTGATGCCGAGGCTGTTCCTGTAGCCGTCGACGATGCGGACTTCCTTCGCGCCGGCGAACATCATCGTCTCGGCGGTACCCGTGGCCCCCGATGCGATGGTGACACCGGGCTGGCGGTAGTCGACCTGGAAGTAGTTCTTTTCTACCTCTCGGCGAGCCCATAGGCGGGCATCGTATTCCTGGTTTTGCTTGGGTATGAGCGCTGCTGCCCAATATTTATCGGTGATGCCGAGCCAGCCGCCGGTCGAATTCTTGAACTCCCGGAAGGCGGAGGCATTGGCTGGATTGCGCTTGATGTTCTTGTCGATTTCGCCGGTCAATTCGGCATATCCGATCTCTTTCAGGCCTTCCGTGCCAAGGACGCCGATAAGACCCTCGTGAGAGATGTAGAAGCCCTCGATTTTCGGCGTGCCATGGCGGGAGATCAACGCAAACGGATACAACGTCAGCTCTTTGCCGGACTTGTTCTCAACGTCATCGACGAGCGTGAACATGTAGTTGTCGTCGAGCTTGACGGTGCGACGGAACGTGAGGCCCTGGCCATTGTTCCAGCTCAGCACGACGGGGCTCGTGGGCGTCAGCGCACCCTTGGTCTCCGCGGTCCAGACCGTATCCTTGTCCGGCATGCGCTGGTCGATCCCGGGGGCCGGCACCCAGCCCTTCTCAGCGTAATAGGCATCCGGACCGCCCGACGGCGAGAACAGCACGACGTTGGGGCTCGAAGGCTGGACGGTATCGCGGTACTTCGCCAACTTCAGATCGTCGATACGACCGCCGCGGAGCGAAATGCTGCCGCGCAGTGCCGGAGTTTCGATCTCCACGCGCGGAGTAGCCTTCAGGGCCTCTTCCCGCGTCATTTCCTTGACCGGAACAGCGGGTGCTGCTGATCCAGGTGCTGCCGTTTGCGCGCCCGGCACCGGCACGGTTCCGGTCGCTGGCGTCCCGGGCACCGTCTGGCCCTGCTGCTGGGTCGTCATGGTCTTGAGGCGAGCCTGCCGCTCCATCTCCTCTTTCTGCTTGGGACCGGCGTAGAAGTATTGCCAAAGCAGCAGGACGCCCATCGACAGCGCGATGGCCGCCAAGAGGTTCTTCTGGTCGGGTTGTTGCGAGAACATGGGCGCGTGGGCTCCGCCAGTAACGGGAGGCGATAAAGTGCCGTGCGGCTTGTATCCGTGTTTGCCGCTCGGGTTAAGTGATACCTCGTCACGGCCGAGGGAAGTCTCAGTCCAGTTCAGCTCGTTTCGAAGGTGGTGACTTCGCATCCCCTACCGAACCACGGTCTCCCGCACTCGGCTGTCGGCGCGTCTGTTTGGATCCCTGGTGAACTCTCTTGAAGGCCAGTTCCAGGGCGTCCCGCAGCTTTGCGTATGGAATTTCGGCGGGTACTTTTCGGGCGACGACGACGTAGTCGAAACGAGGATCCGCGTGGGCATTCGCCAGCTCGACGAGCGCTGCACGCAGACGACGGCGAATTCGATTGCGTATGACGGCGCCGCCCAGCTTCTTCGTTACCGTGAAGCCGAAACGCGGCCCCTCGATGCGGTCATCGAGGCGAGGCTTGCCCTCGAGTACGAATGCTTCCGCCGACCATCTGCCGCCGCCACGAACGCGCTGAAACTCGGAGCGCTTCTTCAGTGTCGAGATGCGCACCGTCGCTCTCCTTCAAGGAATGCGCGGCGTTCGCAGGCGCCAAGGTCAAGCAGAGAGCCGCTTGCGACCCTTCGAACGACGACGGGCGAGAACCCGCTGGCCGCCCTTCGTCAACATACGCGCGCGAAAACCATGGCGACGCTTCCGAACGAGCCGGCTCGGCTGATAAGTGCGCTTCACGAGAAAATCTCCAAGGGTGTGCCGGGTTGTGCAGGGACAACCGAAGCGGCGCCAAATAAAACGCCGCCTCCTGCGGATCATTAGAGACCCGGCAGAAGGCGCGCTTCATCCCAAGCGCCATGATATCACTGAGGCGGCAGCTTATAGGTTGGAGCTGTCTGCAAGTCAAACGACTACGTCGACCCGACTTTCGCTGCCAATCCAGTCAAAGGTCCGTCACCGACGGCGAAAGTGCTGGCGAACCTGGTGGCGGGGAAATCCACGGCGGCCGGCAAAGTAACCCGCGGCACCGTAGCCTGGGTAGCCGTAGGCGCTTGCCTGTCCCGGTGGGGCATAGGCTGGACCTGTGTGATTGACCGTCTCGCGCACGTCCGTGACGTTGACATGCACCGGGGCGCCCGTCGGATTGATAATCATATGGCTGGTGGGTGGCAGGGGACGCCAGACCCGAACGCCCTGCTCGAGAGTGACCACAGCCCCGTAATACGGGCGCGGCTCGATGCGGATCGTCGAGGATTGCGCGAGAACCGGGGTGACGGCAGCGGCCGAAACCGACAGTGCGGCTGCGATTAGCGTGCGGCGGAGCATTCTCAGACCTCGTGTCTACGCGTTTACCTGGTATGGGGACTTGTTGCGGGAATTGAGCACGGACAGACACATTCCGTCCGGTTGGCAGCCAGCCTAGATCGCGCGGCCGAATGTCCCCACTTCATCCTGTCTTAAAGCTTAATTTCTGTGCCGTAACCGATCGGATCGATGCCAGCGGATCAGAGTCAACGGCAGAGGGCACCAGCCGGCATCGGGAAGCCTCGAAGCAGCTCCGACGCGGTCATCGGGCGCTTGCCAGCGCGCTGCAGCTCGAGAAGGCGAATGCACCCTTCGGCACATGCAACGGTCAAATGCTCGTCGACGATCTCGCCAGGACTTCGACCGGGCCTCGAGGTTTCGATGGGCTCGCATCGGAGAACTTTGATGCGCTCGCATTTGCCCGCCACTGCAAACTCGAACCATGCCCCTGGGAACGGCGACAAGCCGCGAATTGTATCGTGGACCGCCCTCGCAGGGCGGGCGAAATCGATATGCGCCTCGTCCTTCTCGATCTTGCGAGCGTATGTAACGCCGACGTCGATCTGCGGAATGCTCGGCAGATCGCCGTTTTCGAGCCGTCGCAAGGCCTCAACCATCAGCCGGGCGCCGTCCTCGGATAGTTTGTCGTGCAGTTCACCAGCGGTCGTTTCGAGCGCAATCTCGACTGTTTCGGCGAGGCAGACGGGGCCTGTGTCGAGGCCTTCCTCCATCCGCATTACAATCGCCGCGGTCTGAGGATCACCGGCCATGATCGCACGTTGAATGGGCGCAGCTCCTCGCCAACGCGGCAGTGCCGACGCATGCAGATTGAGGCAGCCAAAGCGTGGCGTCTCGAGGATCGTCTTCGGCAGGATGAGGCCGTAAGCGACCACAACCGCCACGTCCGCCGCGTGACTTGCAAACACTTCCGCCGCTTCCGCCGTGCGGAGCGATTTCGGCGTATGAACCGGAACTCCGGCCAATTCGGCGTGGATGTGAACCGGCGATTTGCGCGGTTCCATGCCTCGGCCAGCAGGTCGCGGCGGTTGGGAGTAGGCAGCCACGACATGGTGGCCCGCTGCGACAATCGCGGCGAGTGTCGGGACCGAAAAGTCGGGCGTACCCATGAAGACGATGCGAAGAGACATGTCCGTGTTGTCCGTGCCCGCGCTTTCGGCGTCAAGTGCCGAGGCCGTCAGGTGTCGCGCTCGGCGCGAGGAAGCATCGGCCAAACGTCATAAGTACGTTTGGTGGGGCTTCCGTTGAAGTCCTGTTTCGCTTTACGAGATTGTAGAGCGTGACCTAAGAATTCAAGAATTCGATGCTCGACCGTGCGGGCCGGGACGTCGAAATTTCAATAGCGTGGACTGCGAATAGTTCCCGCATATGTGTATCCTGCGGGAACAAAGGGGGAGACGAAATGGAACAATTCACTGGCTGGATTACCCAGATGTTCGGCACGGATGCCGCAACTGTCCTGGCAATCCTGAAGATCATCGGCATCAACATCGTGTTGTCCGGCGACAATGCGGTCGTTATCGCGCTCGCCTGCCGCAACCTGCCGCCGGCCCAACGCAACATGGGTATTCTGCTCGGCGCAGGCGCTGCCGTGGTGCTTCGTATCATCTTCACAGTGCTCATCGCCTACGTGCTCGATGTGCCTTGGCTGAAGCTGATCGGCGGTCTCGCGCTGTTCTGGATCGCGATAAAGCTAGTGAAGGGTGAAGAAGCCGACGAGGATAGCGTCAAGGCTGGCAACAGCCTCATGGAGGCGGTGAAGATCGTCGCCATCGCCGACGTCGTGATGAGCCTCGACAACGTGCTCGCCATTGCGGCTGCCGCGGGCGGTCAAATGTGGCTGATCATCCTCGGCCTGATCATCTCCATTCCGCTGGTCGTTTTCGGCGCAACGTTGATCCTGTCGCTTTTGAATCGCTTCCCGATCCTGGTCTGGGCCGGTGCGGCGCTGCTGGGCTGGGTTGCAGGCGAGCTAATCGCAACCGAGCCGGCTCTGAAGGAGTACATGGAGCAGATGGCCAAGATGATCGGCACCGACATGAAGACGTTGGCGAAGATCTTCGAAGCCGCAGGTGCTGCGATCGTGATCCTGGGCGGTCTGATCCTGAACAAGATGAGCGGGCACCACAGCGAGGGGCATGCCTCGAAGTAACTTTCGCTCACAGCCAAGACGACGAACACGGCCTAGTCTTTCGAGACCGGGCCGTTTTCATTGGTCGAGATAACATTCGTAGAGCTGGGCGTGGCCGGACCTATCGGACGTGAACAGGACGCGGCTCCCGTCGAGTGAAAACCTCGGATGGGGGTGCGTGTGCTGAGGCGCGTAAATCTCCAACGGGCCGTCGTTGTAGGGGAATGGGGCCGCCCAATGCTCGCCGATCGAGGACGCCCACGAATTGCAGATCTTCCGCGGTGTTTCCTTCCGGCCGTGCGCGCCGAACACGTGGATGCCGATGTCGGGGAAGTTCGTGTCGGCGACGAAGCGGCTTCCTGTTTCATCGGGATGGGCGTGCCAGGCTGGAAAGTCTGTCACATCACGCAGCGTGCCGGTATCGACCTGAACCGCCTTGATCCCATGAGGCCAGTCCACGAAGGCCAGCTCGCGCGTTCCACGGATCCAGCTTTCATGGGTGATCCATTGCTTGTTGTTCGTGCGCCGCCACAAGGATCGGTTGCCGCTGCCATCGCGATTGATCAGCCACAGGCGGTCGGTGAGCGGACCGGCATAGAACAGAAGGGTCGGATCGTCGGGACAGAATTGCGGGTGCCCGATCGTGTCGCGTTCGAGGATAATCGTGCTCTTCGCATTGACGACATCGATCAGGAAAAACCTCGAGACCGCGCCGACTTTGACTGGCACCGCCCACCAGCGATCGTCGCGTGAGAGGGTTGTGGTCCCCATGGCCGCGCCGACCATGCCAGCCTCGCGCATTCCGACGTCACCGAATTCGGCGAGGCATTCCTCGGCCAGCGTTTCGAGATCGAGCCGCCACGCCGCGGTGCCGGCAACAAACACGACATACCGGCCACCGTAAGCGGGGTGCAGCGACCATTCGGCTATGTCGGGACGATTCGTGAGTTGCATGAGGCGGCCCGTCGGGCAGTCCTCGGCGAATAGTTGGGCCGCGCCTGAGCGGTGGGAGACAAAGATCAGCCGCTGCATGCGGTCGTCCCAAGGAGGGACGAAAAAGAAGGGGTGATGATGGATGGTGGGATGCGACGTGATCTGTCGCATTCGCGCGCCGGTTGCGGGATCCTCGAACCATCGATCCTCCCGTGGCCAGATCCGCCCCTTGGACATCGCAAATGTTTCCCGGCGCTCGCCTCT
>CANJPN010000287.1 GCA_947475855.1 Bradyrhizobiaceae bacterium | reverse complement strand
GGTCGCGACCGCCGAAGTGCCGACGTCGTTCCTGCGCATCATGCCCGGCGATGTGAAAACCCTGAAGGCAGCGACGCGCTCGGTGGCGCGCAGCTACCGTATGAAAGTCGTTGCCGGTCCACCGTCGAAAGTCGACCTGTCGTACGAAGCTGCCGATTACAATCAAGTCTGGGTCTATTGCTACGACGCCGATTGGAACAAGAATGGCACGCGGGTCAGCGACGAAGGCACGAAGTTCCAGTCTCTCGGCGGCAATCTGGCGTTCACCAGCAACCTCGCCACCAACGAAAACAAGCGCGGCCGCTCAGACTTCGTCCTCATCGCCGACAACGGCGGCAGCACCATTCCGCTGACCATGCCCACCTGCAAGGAGAACGAGTCCGTAAGTTACATGCTCTATAACTCACGCAACAATCGCACCTCGCCGGCGAATTGGAAAAACACCTACGCAAGCTGCGGCACCGCTCTCTCGCAGACCGGCAAGGCCTGCTACATGTGGTTCACCGACGCCACGACCAATTCGAGCGGAGTGCAGAGCCATGGCGGCACCTCTCCCTATCAACTCGAAACTATTCTGTGCGCAGACGCGAACTGCACGCAGCCTCAGGCCGGCGCAACGATCCCGGGCAACAATCAAAAGAACCGCATTCCCCAGGTCGGACAGTCATGTGAGCCGGGCAAATTCATGTATTTCGGCTGGGAGGATCGCCCGCCGCAGAACCAGGGCGGCAGTGGCACCGGAAATCCATATGCTGCCGGCGTTTCCGATCCGGGCGGCGACCGCGACTACGACGACATCCGCCTGATAATGTCGTGCCCTTCGGTCGAAAAAGACACCTTGGAGGTTCGTTTGATCGAGTAGTCGGGCGCTCGGTCCTCGATCCGCCTCTTACCGCCGCCGCCCGCCGCCGCTCTTGGCTGCCGGCAAATCGATGGTGATCGCCTCGAGCTTGGCCGCGTTTGGCGACATCGTCTCATTCCCGGCGACAACTCCGTTGAACGAAAGAATGTATGCGATGATGTCGACGTACATTTGATCCTCCAGTCGGGGGAGCGGTTGTTTCGGCATGGTCGTGCGGATCTTGTCGAAACGTTCGCCGACGGTCTTGCCTTGCCAGCCGAAACGGAACGGCCCTTCCGTGAGATCCGGCGCCTCTGCATCCGTCTTCTTGAGGTCCAACCCGTGACAGCCTGCACAATGCGACTGGTACGCAGTTTCGCCGGCCTTCACTTGCGCCTCGGTGAAAACACCATCGGCTGTCGTGCGTGCGCTCTGAGCTGAAGCACCGGCAAGCGGTAGGGCAGCAACCAATGCGCCCCAGGCAAAGAAAGCAGAGACCGAACGCATGAATGATACCTTCGTGGGTTCCAGCTGAGTTACATTGCAAAAATCGCATTAGCGCGGCGGACACTTGCCCGCATACGGCGCGACAGCCTCGACACCGCCGTTCTCACTCGCGCGGCAGATCTGCACCTGCTCCTTGTGATCCTCCGGCGACAGCGAATACGAGCGCAGGCTGTAGTTGCCGACGCTGTTGTAGAAGTTGCAGAAAGGCAGGAGGGTGACGGTACGCTCGACGTACCAACTCCCCGAAGGATCAGCCCTGTAGGGCGCACTGTCCTTTTGCGCGACAGTCTCGACGGTCGCCACGGTCCGCCAGCCCTTGTCACCGAGATCGTCACAGGCATGCTGAGCCGACGCCACAGGCGAAAACGCCACAAGCGCCACGACAAGCCCGATCCAATGCACGGCGTGCCGCATCCGAACCCTCCTCGATCACTGAAACATAGTTTCACATTTTCGCCCACCATTGTAGGGCGCCTTGCCGGCAACTCTTGACCCTGCTCTCGCACGAGGTCAACATCCATGCAAAGCACGGCGAAATGATAAGAACCACATTGCCAGGAGGAACGCATGGCCAAGAACAACAACAGCGGCAACTCGAAAAGCATCCAAGGCAAGAATATCTCGGTGAGCCGCCGTGGTTTCCTCACCCGCGGCGCTGCCGCCGGTGTCGGTGCGGCAGCGATCGCAACTGCTGGAAGTCAGGAAGCCGAAGCGCAAGCTCGCTGGGCACGCACCGCCGACGTCGTGATCATCGGCGCCGGCGTCGCAGGCCTGCCTGCCGCCATCACAGCGCGTGACAACGGCGCATCCGTGATCGTCATCGACGCGAACTACGACATCGGCGGCCGCGGCATCCTCAGCGGCGGTCGGCTTCACATCGGTGGCGGCCATGCCCTGCAACAGAAACTGAACGTCAAGGACAGCGCCGATCAGGTATTCCTCGACTGGATTCGTCACGATCACGCAGACAGCCGCTATTCGGATCGCGATCTCGTGCGCGTATTCGCAGACGAGAACGTCCCTACTTACGATTTCCTTGTCGCCAACGGCGTCAAGCTGATCGAGAAGCTCGTCGGCCCAGAGCAGTCATCCACCGTGCCGCGCACGTTCCTCACCGTCGAGTGGGAAAACCCCGCCGAGATCATCGCACCTAAACGCCAGCGAAACGGTTCTGGCCTCGTCCGGCAACTCGCGCTCAAAGCACGCGAGAAAGGCGCAGAGATACTGCTCAAACACCGCATGACCAAGATCATCCGCGATGGCCGCAGCGGCCGGGTGCAGGGCATTGCTGTGACGGCCGAAGGCAAAACGTTCAACATCCGCGCACTCAAAGGTGTGATCCTTGCGACCGGCGGCCACACTGGCAACGTCGAGTTCCGCCGCATGTTCGATCCTCGACTGACCGAGGAGTATCAGCAGGCCTGCCAGCCGTGGGTCAATCAGGACGCTTCTGGCGAGATCGCTGCGATGGAACACGGAGCCGCGTTGTGGTCGACCGCGAACCAGACGACGGAAACCGCCGCCGCCATCACGAAGACCCGCCACATCGGTTGCCAGTGGGGCTACTCGAGCCTTGCCTACGAACCCGAAAGCCCGATGTTCAAGTTCGCCCGCGCGGTAGGCCTGACCGTCAAGGATTGGCAGAACGTCGTGATGGTCAACGATCGCGGCAAACGCTTCTGGAACGAGCTTTCCGGCGACTACGACTTCTTCGCCGCCGCGATGCAATGGAACGGCGATCCAAAGAAACTAAATGGCGGCGGCCCGATCTGGGCGATCTTCGATGCCGAAGGCGCCAAGCGCGAGAAGTGGATCACGCAGCCGCCGCACGTCGATCCTGCCGGCTACTTCTTCCAAGCCGATACGATTGCCGAACTCGCGACCAAGATCAAAAACCCGCACCAGCACCGGCCCATTCCAGGCAACGTGCTTCAGGATTCGATCACCCGCTTCAACGGCTTCGTCGATGCCGGCAAGGATGCCGACTTCAATCGTCCCAAACCCGTCCACAAGATCGCGACGCCGCCTTTCTTCGCCGCCTGGTCGACCCCGATCCTTCACGATGCCCTCACCGGTTTGCGCACCAACACCAACAGCGAAGTGGTGGATCTGCACGGCAAAGTGATCGACGGCCTGTACGCCGCCGGCGAAGCCCAGGGCGGCTTCTCGCAGCACGGCCTCGCCCGCTGTTTGGTGTTCGGGCGTGTCGCCGGCCGCCACGCCGCGAAACGGCGCGCGATCACCTAATGAGCAGAGGGATCACACCGCGCGCGCAGGGCGTTCATCCTTCCACCTTGGCTTTGTTCGCGCGGCAAGAGGACCCGATCAGGGTCGGCACGCAATTCGATGTCGCGTTCGATCTGTCGTGTCCTCACGGCTGTGAAGAAGAGCCGGTTGCGCTCACCCTGCAAGAGCCGGGCGGCGCCAGCCGGATCATGAAAGCACCGCTGGCGAACCATCCGGCCCAGTTCGAACTGACAGCACCGACGGAAGCGGGGGCACACACCTGGCAGTTTGACGTAGCCCCGTCCGGCCATGACGGCCTGTTTCACGAGGCCAGCAGCATGTCGCTGACCGTCGACGTCGTGCCGCACGCAGCCAGCGTTGCGGTCTGGGCGTTGCCGGATGCTGTCATTTCCGGGCGGCCATTCAACATCAAAGTCGGCGCTACCTCGACGGCGGGTCGCGCGATCGCTGGGCAAACCATCATCATCCACGATATCGACGGCGAAGAGGTCGGCCGCACGACGCTCGGCGACACGGCATGGCCAGATACCGTGGGCTTGCTTTGGGCCGAGGTAGAATTGCGCGCGCCGGACCAGCCGGGCGTTGCCACCTTTGCGGCGTCTCTCGTGGTGGAAAGGCTGAAGCTGCCACATGAGACAACGGCTTGCACTTTCACGGTGCCGGTCACCGCGGCGCCTGAGCATTGCGTGACTGTCACGGTCGTCGATGCCACGACAGGCGCACCGCTTCCCGACACCCTGGTGAGGATCGGCGCTTACCGCAGCACCACCGGTGACAACGGGATGGTAACTTTGCACGTGCCGAAAGGCTCCGCCGAAGTCGTCGTATGGAAAACCGGCTACGACGCCCCCGATTGCCCAATCGAAATCGTTGCAGACAAAGCCATCAAGATCAGCGCAACCGCCGTGCCCGAAGACGATCCCGACGCCCACTGGAAAGGCTGACAGCTCAACTGGAAGTTCGCCTCGTGTCACCCCTTGCGCCGCAATTGCACGTAGAGCGCGCCTTCGCCGCCGTGCCGGATGTGAGCCGTCGTATAGCTGACGACGAGTGCACCGACCTCGTGACCCGCGAGCCAGCGTGGCACATTCCGCCTCAGAACACCGCGCGGCCGGTCGTCAAAGTCGTCCCCGCCTTGGTGACGATCCCGCAATGGCCCGCCTTTCCCCGTGATCACCAGCACCGTCCGAAAGCCAGCGGCCTGACAGCGCCGCACGAACCCGACGAGCGCAAAATGTGCGTCGTCCTGCGTCATCCCGTGCAAGTCGAGCCGCGCCTCGATTTCCTCCGCACCTCGTGCGATGCGCCTTGCCTTCTTCCGCTCGAGAGGCACGGCTTTGGGCTCCGGGGGCGGTCTCTTTTCACGCGAAGGCGCTGCTGGAGTAACCGGTGATGGCCGCCCCCCAGCCGTCGACTTCTGCCCTGCAGGCACCGTCGGCAAACGACGCGGCTCACTCTGCCCATCTCGAGGATCACCGCCGCGGACATCGACACTCGCATCGGGGTCTGCCCCTACATCCCGAACGCGCGACTTGCCTTTGGTCGGCCCGACGCTCTGCGCGACGATACTCCAAAGTGCCTCGTCCTCATCGGTGAGGAGTTTGCGACGGCGCGACTTGTTTTTGGCCCCATCCCCGCTCATCGCATAGGCACTCGCTTCGACCGTTCGACACGCGGCATCAGCACGAACATGTTGCCACGATGCTTCGTAACGCCGGCCTTCCGCTCGGCAACATCGCCGGAACCGAAATAGATGTCGCCACGCATAGCTCCACGAATAGCCGAACCGACATCCTGGGCGATCATCAACCTCCGGAACGGCCGTCGCTGTCCCCAATGCAGCAACCCCGGCGAATCGACGAAAACTGGCAATCCCAACGCGTGAAAAGTCGTATCGACAGCGATGCTTCGCCCGGGCCTCAGCGCGCAACCGAGCGCACTCAATGCACTCACTCCCTCGACCTCGCGAAAAAAAGCGAACGAAGCATTGTGCTGCATCATCTTTCGGCCTCGCGCTTCATCGGCCCGCAACCAATCGCCGAGCCGCCCCATCGTCATTTCGGCTGCTGGAATTTCACCCCGATCGATCAAGATCCGCCCGATCGATGTGTAGGGATGCCCGTTCTTGCCGTCGTAGGTCATCCCAATCAATGTCCCGTCCGGCAGACGCACACGGATCGATCCTTGCACCTGTGCGAAGAACGCATCAACAGGATCGGCAAGCCACATGATTTCGAGCCCGTGGCCAGACAACGCCCCCTCATCGATCTCCGCACGTGTCGGACATGGCCGCAAGCCGTCAGAAGCTCGCAGCATGTGCGTATAATGCACGTCAGCGCGGCCACGCTCGGTCTCTTCGACGACGTTCTCGAGATCCGGCGGCCGGCGATAGAGCGGCACCGTGAAACGCCCCTCTTGCGCACGCGAACCATTGACGATGGGCTCATAGTAGCCCGTCAAAAGCCCATCTGGCTGATCGCTCAGAATTCGATGCGGAATGAAGAAGCGCTCGAAGAACATCCGCGCCTCGCTGCGCGACACTCGCCGCGCCCCGCGCTTGATCACTTCGTGGCAGGCAGCCGACAACGCTGCGTACTGTGCCGTATCGCAGCGGCCACCTCGTGCAATCTCTCCCCTGAGGACCGCGAATGCTGAAGTCTTGAAGGCAGACAATGCAGCCGAATGGTCGTCATCGGCCCAACCGGGAAGTTGGGAAAACCGGACAGGCCGCAATCTCACGTCGGGCATGACTGCAACCGTTGTGGACGACCGCGCGAGTAATGCCCGCCCGCGATTGGGAACCCCGATCGCCGGCCGTGGCCGGCGGTCGCCTCAGCCGCCCGGTTCGGTCGCGACCAGCTTCCAGTTCGGGCTGCGCGAACCGACATCTCGCGCGAAGCTCCAGATGTCAGTGACATCGGCAATTCGCTGTGGATCTCCGGCAATGACCTCACCGGTCTTGTTGCGCGTGGCAGAGATCAATTGGCTTTCGAATTTCACTGTAACTGTGGCGACGCCGTTCTTGAGCTCGGCGCCCACGATATCGGCTTTGTTGATACCGACAAAGCTCTGATCGATCACCTCGGCTTTGCGCTCGCGATCCGCGATCGCCGCATTAAAACCCTCCATGACCTCCTTGCTGAGGAGATCCTTCAACATCCGGCGATTGCCTTCGGCGAACGCGGTTACGATCATTTCATACGCCTGCTTGGCCCCCAGCATGAAGTTAGCCGGATCGAACGCTCCTTCGGCGCGCAGAATCGCCAGCAAACCCTGCTCGACGGCCGGATCGGGAGAGAATGTCTTGAGCTTCTCCTCGGCCTGAGCGAGCGCCGCCTGATCAGCCGCTGTCGCGGCCGCACCGCTCTCATCGGCGCCACGCCGGGGCATGGCCACCACTTTCTGGTTCGCTGCCGCCTGTCGTTCTCGTTCCTGGCGCGCGCGCAACTGCTGATCGATCCGCGTCTCGTCCTGGCTGGTTCGCTGGCCTAGAACGCTCCGCAGCTTCCAGATCGCGACAATAGCCACCACCAGGGAAATCAACGTGATGAGGTCGATCTTTCCGTCCATTGGTGCTTTCTCGAAAAATGCCGTACGACTAGACCCGTTCGACTAGACTATGTGTCGACTAGACTATGTAATGTCGGAACCGCCTCGACACCAGTCCATCAGGCGATTATGGCCGCTGTGGCGGATCTGGGCCATCACCGCAGCATAGCGTAGTCAACAGGACGTATCGACAACTGCAGGTTCAAGGCAGGCGTCGCTCATGATTCTCGATTACGCTCACTGGGGCCCGCCTGCAATCACAATTCGCTCGAGGGTAACCGGCATCGCATGCATATCGCCCTGATCCTATTGGGCTTGGCGTTCCCCCTGCTCGAACTTGCCGTACTCATCAAGGTCGGCCAGACGCTCGGAGTATGGTCGACCATTCTACTCCTCATCGCCACTGGCGTCGTGGGCATCCTGATCGTCCAGAGCCAAGGCTTGCAAGTCGCACGCAGGGCTGCGCAGTCGATGGCTGAAGGCCGCCCCCCCATCGAGCCGGTGGTCGACAGCTTCATGCTGATGTTGGCCGGCGCCCTTTTGCTCATTCCAGGATTACTAACCGACCTCATCGCCCTGCCTCTGCTCGTCCCTCCGATCCGCCGATGGATCGCCCGGTGGGCGTTGCGGCGC
>CANJPN010000286.1 GCA_947475855.1 Bradyrhizobiaceae bacterium | reverse complement strand
TGCCCCGACGGCGCCGGCGAAATCCCCATAGCGCCCGCTGAGCCGGGTGCCCAACTCCCCGCGTCTTCATTCCCTGGCGGCTTTCGAACGCCGGCCCCTGGTGCGCGTGGAGGCGTCAGCGTTGGGCCGGCATCCGAAACCCGTCACATCTTCGCCAGTTGTCACGCCACGCAGCTCGCGGCTGCTCCACCTCAAAGCGGGCATGATCGCAAGCTCCCACTTTTAAACACCGCTTGCATCGCCTACGGTCGAACGACAGCCGGTTGGCGGCCCCAGCGGGCGGTCGAAACCGGAAGCGCTCTCCATGAAATCCTGCATCCCGATCTGGTTGAAGCAAGCCCTGACCGCAGCGATCTTCGCCCTCACAGCAGCGCAACTCGCCACAACCGCGGCCACCGCTCAATCCTACCCGACCCGCCCCGTCCGCATCGTCGCCGGGTTCGCGCCCGGCGGCTCGACCGATCTCGCGGCACGGATCATGGGCCAGTGGCTGACCGACAAGCTCGGCAAGCAGTTCGTGGTCGAGAATCGTCCCGGCACGGTCTCGAACATCGCAGCCGAAACAGTGGCCCGCGCGGCACCCGACGGCCACACGCTTCTCATCCTCAGTTCCGCCGACACGATCAACCCGACGCTGCACCCCAAGACGAACTTCGACCTGTTGCGTGACATCGCGCCGGTCGCAGCCTTCACACAGCAGCCGCAAGTTCTGATGGCGAACCCATTGCTCCCCGTGAAGTCGTTCGAGGAACTGATCGGCTACGTGAAAGCCAATCCCGGCAAGGTCACCATCGCCTCCGCGGGCAACGGCGCGATCAGCCATCTCGCCGGCGAGTTGCTCAAGATGGCCGCCGGCATCGACCTCATTCACCTGCCCTATCGCGGCAGCGGCCCAGCCCTAACGGATCTCCTTGCCGGCCATGTGAACATCTCTTTCTCGGGTATGGCCGGCACGGTCCAATACCTGAAGTCGAACCGCCTTCGCGCCCTCGCCGTGACGACGGTGAAACGCGCAGCAGCGCTGCCCGAAGTGCCGACGGTAGGAGAATTCTACCCCGGCTACACCGCCGTCTCGCTGTTCGGCATCGGCGCACCGAAGAACACGCCCGCCGAGATCGTCGACTTCCTCAACAAAGAGATCAACACGGCGCTCGCCGATCCCGCGATCGAGGCACGCTTCGCCGATCTCGGCGGCATCCCATTGAAGGGTACGCCCGCCGACTTCACCAAGCTGCTGACCGACGAAACCGAGAAATGGCGCAAGGTCATCACGTCAGCGAAGATCAAGGTCGAGTGATCCTCGAGATCAACACAAAACACATCGATGCCACTTACGATTTCGCGCCGCCACTCATAGTTCTCCTCGCCCCTTTGTGGGGGAGGTGGCCCGTAGGGCCGGAGGGGGGAGCGGGTACGAACCAGCTCATCAGATTTGCCCCCAAGCCCAGCCCTCCCCACGAGGGGAAGGGAGAATAAAGGAAAAGCCGAATAGTTGGCGTCCTTACTGGTTTGCTACTTGATCTCCAGCACCGTCTTCAACCGCTCGACCACACGCGGCGGCGTCGCCACGATCTCATCGACGATCTTCTGCAACTCCTCCCCCGAAACCGGCTGCAGATCGAGCTGAGCTTTCTTAGCCTCCTCGACGAATGCCACATCCTTCATCGTCGCGTCGAACGCCGCCCGCAATGCTTTCACTCTCTCCCCCGGCACGTTCGGCGGCGCAAACAGCGGCCGCCCGATCGTCGTCGGCGCGGACAGAAGGCGCAGCGCCGCTTGGTCGTCCGAGTCTGTCGGCAACTCCATGAGTAGCGGCACATCGGCAAGCAGTGGATCGCGCTTCAATCCGATCTGCACGAGCACGTTGAGCTTCTTGTTCGCACCCAGCACCCAGTCCGGCCGCGTCACCTTCCACGAACTCCACGAGTTCGAGCCGCGGATGTCGACCTCCCCCTTCTCGAGCGCAAGATTGATCTCATTGCCGCCTGGATACCCCATGATGATCTTGAACTTCGTGCCGACCATCACGTTCATCGCCTGACCATACCAGGCCGACGTATTGGGCCCTGTCGCGCCCAGCGACATCACGCGATCCCTGGCTTGCTCCCACCGCGTCACGCCCGTGCCGTGCCAGGCCGACAACGTGTTGTTGTCGGCTATGGGATTGCCGATCCAGTTCAACTTCGTCGAGTCGAACTTGACCGTCGGATCGCCCAGTGCTTGCTGCAACGGCAGCGACTGGTCCGGCATGACCAGCACCGTGCCGTCCTTGGGCGCGATGTTATAGCCGTAGTTGGCAGCGACCCGGCTTCCACCGCCCGTCATCTGCTTGGCGACGATCTGCGGCTTTCCTGGAATGTGAGCCGCCATATACCGCGCAACGAGCCGCGCATACACGTCGTAGCCACCACCCGCTGACAAGCCGATCACGAATTCAACCGTCTTGCCCTTGTAGAAATCGTCGACGCTCTGCGCCGCAGCGCTCCCACCCGCGCTGATCACGCCAGCAAGCGCAATCGAAAACAACATCTGACTACGCTTCTTGCCGCGCGAATGGCGCATGATATTCCTCGTCGATACCGGGCTCATTCACCACTCTTTCGAAAACTTCAGACCAACCCACTCATTTCATCTCGAGCACCGTCTTCAGACGTTGCACGACTCGCGGCGGCGTTGCCACGATCTCCTCGACGATCTTCTGCAGCTCCACACCCGACAGTGGTTGCAGATCGAGCTTGTTGTTCTTTGCATCCTCGATGAACGCGGGATCCTTCATCGTCGCGTCGAAAGCCGCACGCAGCGCTTTGATCCGGTCCTCAGGCACACCCGGTGGCGCAAACAACGGCCGCCCGATCGTCGTCGGAGCCGATAGAAGTTTCAGCGCGGCACGGTCGTCCTCATCTGTCGGCAGCTCCATCAACAAAGGCACTTCAGGCAGCTCGGGATCGCGCATCAGCCCGATTTGCACGAGGATGTTGATCTTCTTCTCTGCGAGCCATTGTGGTCGCGTACTCTTCCAAGAAGCCCACGAGTTCGAGCCGCGAACATCCACCTCACCCTTCTCGAGCGCGAGGTTCACGTCGTTGCCGCCTGGATACCCCATGATGATCTTGAACTTCGTGCCGAGCATCGCGTTCATCGACATACCGTACCAGCCCGACGTGTTGTTCCCTGTGGCTCCCAGTGAAAGCTGCTTTTCCTTCGCCTGCTCCCAGTTCGTCACCCCCGTCGTGTGCCACGCAGACATCGTGTTGTTGTCGGAGATCGGATTGCCGATATAGAGGAACTTCGCGGCATCGAGCTTGATGTTCGGCTCTCCCAGCACCTGGCTCAGCGCCAGCGACTGATCGACGATCCCGATCGCAAGCCCTTCCTTGTTGGCGATGTTGTAGAGAAAGTTCGCCGCGATCCGGCTTCCACCGCCCGGCATCTGCCGCGCCACGAAGGTCGGCTTTCCCGGCATGTGATTGGTCATGTGCCGCGTGACCGTTCGAGCGTAGACGTCGTATCCCCCGCCTGAGGAATAACCGATGATCACCTCGATCGACTTGCCCTTGTAGTAGTCTTCCACCGGGCCGGCGTGCGCCCGAACGCCAGCAGACAGTGCCCCAACCAACAGCGCCCCTACGACGCCGAAGCCTGCAAACACGCGCTTTGCCGGCTGCACATCCACCACGCAGCCGCCCCCCACGCATGAACCTCTCATCGGCATTCCTCCCCGCCCGCGCATTCGATTAGCCCGCCTTCTAACGCGGCCCCCCGCCACTGGCCATCGTCCGAACGGCCGTTCCGTATCTTTGGCCTGTCCGCTGCGTTGACATTGGGCGGCCCCGCCTTCGATAGTACAGCTCCCACCCTCGCTAGCCGGTTGCCCCATGAAGCCAGCGCCGTTCCACTATCATGCACCCGTCACTGTCGAGGAGGCCGTGACACAGCTCGCCCGCTATGGCGGCGACGCGAAAGTGCTGGCCGGCGGCCAGAGCCTCGTGCCTGTCATGGCTTTCCGCCTCGCACGTCCCGGCCAGATCGTGGATATCAATGGCATCGAGGAACTCGACTATGCCCGAGTGACCGACGGCCGCTTGCATATCGGCGCTCTCGCCCGTCATGCGCGCTTCCACGATCCGGTGGAGCCGGGACCTCTGGGCCAATTGTTATCGACGGTTGTGCAGAGCATCGCGCATCTGCCGATCCGCATGCGCGGCACCTTCTGCGGCAGCCTTGCCCACGCCGACGCCTCCTCCGAGTGGTGCGCAACCGCCGCCACGCTCGACGCAGAGATGGTCCTCGTCCACCAGACCGGCCGGCGTGTCGTCACTGCCGCCGACTACTTCAAGGGCTTCCTGATGACGGACCGCGCCGACGACGAGTTGCTCGTTGAAGCGCGCATTCCGTTGCTGCCCGCCGGCACGCGCTTCGGTTTCGAGGAATTCAGCCGTCGCGCTGGCGACTACGCCCTTACGCTCTGCCTCGCCGTAATCCGCGTCGAAGGCGGCAAGGTCACGGAAGCGCGCGTCGGCGTCGGCGGAGCCGAGCCGTTCCCACGCCGCATCAAGGAAGCCGAAGCCACGCTCGTCGGCCGCGCGTTCGACCACGCCGCCTGCCGCCGCGCGGCAGAGTTCGCGGCAAAAGCAGTCGACCCGATGAACGACACCCAAGCCGATCCAGAATACCGTCGCGATCTCGTCCTCGCGATGGTGCGGCGCGCACTCGAGAAGTGCCTCGCATGAGTGGCGATCACCAGACCAAACATGCCACGACCTGGGTCGGCCGCTCCATCCGCCGTGTGGAGGATCGCGCGCTCGTCCACGGCGAAGGCTGCTTCACCGCAGACCTGCCCGCCGACCTGCACGTTCGGTTCGTCAGAAGCCCGGTCGCCAGCGGACGCCTGAAGCACGTCACCATCCCCGACACCGCACGCGGCCTGGTAGCAGCCGATCTTACCCGCATCGGCCGCATCAAGCCGATGTTGCACCGCCCCGACTATGTCGCCGTAGAGCAACCCATCCTCGCCGATGGTGTTATTCGCTTCGTCGGAGAACCCATCGCCGCCATCATCGCGTCGTCGCCAGCCGAAGCCGAGGACCATGTCGAGGCGACGTTTTACGACATCGACGAAACCGATCCCGTCGTCGATGTGCTGGCTGCCCTCGCGCCCGGCGCCCCGCGCGTCCACGACTGGACGAAACACAACATCCTGGTCGAAGGCCGCGTCGACACGCCGGGCTTCGATGCCATGTTCGCATCCGCCGCCCGCATCGTCGAAGTCGATATCACCTCGCGACGCCAGCACGCCCTGCCGCTGGAGCCGCGCGGCGCACACGCCGACTTCGACCGCCGCACCGGCCGCATCACGCTGACCTGTTCGACACAATCGCCGCACGTGATGCGCACCGCGATCGCCGAACTCCTGCAGCTCCCGGAAGCCGATCTTCGCGTGATCGCTCCCGACGTCGGAGGCGGCTTCGGCCAGAAGATGATGCTGCCGCCGGAATATGTGCTCATCGTCCACGTCGCGCGCATGACGAAGCGCTCCGTCGCCTGGATCGAGGATCGCCGCGAGAACCTGATCGCCTCGTTCCATGCCCGCGATATGCGGGTAAAGCTGAAGGCCGCGTTCTCCGCCGACGCGAAGCTGATCGCCATCGACGCCGACATGGCCTCCAACGTCGGCGCCTACTCGGGCTTCCCGATCACCTGCGGCGTCGAAGCCCTGATGGGTATGGCGGAGCTGCCCGGCCCCTATGACGTGCAGCAATACCGCTGCGTCTCGCGCGGCGTGGCCACCAACACTTGCCCCATGGCTCCCTACCGCGGCGTTTCCCGCCCTGTCATCACGTTCACCATGGAACGTATGATGGACACGGCCGCCGCCAAGTTCGGCATCGATCCCATCGACATTCGCCGTCGCAACCTCATCGACAAGTTCCCTTACAAATCTGCAACCGGCCTCACCTTCGACGATGCCACCTACCGCGAGGTCATGGAGATCGCGGTCCGCGAACTCCCCTTGTCGCAGCTACGCGAGCGCCAATCCGAGATGCGCAAGCACGGCCGCTACCTCGGCATTGGCTTCTCCACGTTCTCCGAGCGCACCGGCTATGGCACGCCCGCATTCGCCGCACGCGGCATGGAGAGCACGCCTGGTTACGAAAACGTCGAAATCGCAATGGACCCGTCCGGCAACGTCACCGCACGAATCGGCGCGTTCCCTCATGGCCAGGGCCTCAAGACGACGTTGTCTCAGATCATCGCCGATGAGGTCGGAGTTTCTCCAGAGAAGATCAACATCATCGCCGGCGACACCGACCAGACGCCCTATGGCTGGGGCAGCTTCGCCAGCCGATCGCTCGTAATTTCGGGCGGCGCCTGCCTCGTCGGAGCGCGCAAGCTGAAAGCCAAGCTCGTCCGCATCGCAGCCCACTTGATGAAGGTCGCGCCAGAAGACGTCACGCTGGAGCCCGGCTTCGCAAAAGCGCGCTCGACGAACCAGTCGATCCCGATCCCCGAACTCGCGCGCACCGCCTACCACAAGGCGCATCTTCTCTATGGCGTTGCCGACGCAGGTCTCGTCGAGCAAGGTTTCTACGATCCGCCCGGCACCTTCTCGAACGCCTGCCACGTCGCCGTCGTCGAGGTCGACATCGAGACCGGCGGCGTAAAGGTCGAACGCTTCATGGTGGTGGAGGACGCCGGCCGGCTCATCAATCCAATGATCGTAGACGGCCAGATCCACGGCGGCGTCGCGCAAGGCATCGCCAACGCGCTGTTGGAAGAAATCATCTACGACGAGCGCGGCAACATCCTCACCGCCACCCTCGCGGACTTCCTCCCACCCACGATGTCGGAAGTGCCGCGCTTCGAGTTACACCACATCGAAACCTATTCGGACGCGACGATCACCGAAGCCAAAGGCATCGGCGAAGGCGGCGCGATCGGCGCACCCGCTGCCGTCGTAAATGCGATCTCGGACGCCCTCTCGCCGTTCGGCGTCGCCTTCTACGAATTGCCCGTCACACCGCAACGCATCCGTGCAGCGCTACGGAAAGCTGGGAAAGCAAATTCATGACCGACCGCCACGACATTGATCTTCATATAAACGGCGACATATACCGCGTATCGGTCGAGGCGCGCAAAACGCTGGCCGACGCAATTCGCGACGATTGCGGCCTCACCGGAACGCACATCGGCTGCGAGCACGGCGTGTGCGGCGCGTGCACGGTTCTTCTCAACGACCAGCCCGTACGTTCCTGCCTGATGTTCGCGGTGCAGGCGAAAGACAAGCCGATCCGCACCGTCGAAGGCCTCGCAAAAGGCGACACGCCGCACGCCCTTCAGCAAGCCTTCATGGACAATCACGGCCTGCAATGTGGCTTCTGCACGCCGGGCTTCCTGATGCTCGCGGCCGGCGCCCTCGAAGCCAAACCAGACATGAGCGAAGAAGAGATGGTCCACGTCCTTTCGTCGAACCTGTGCCGCTGCACTGGCTATCACAACATCCTGAAGTCCGTGAAAGCAGCGGCAGCAGAAATGGCGAAGGCGCGCTGAATGGCGGTTGCAATCAAAACCTGGATCGGCCGCTCTATCCCGCGCCACGAAGATCCGCCGCTGCTGCGCGGCGAGGGCCGGTTCGCAGCCGACGTTTCCTTCCCCCATCAACTCCACATGCGCGTCGTGCGATCCAGCGTGGCCCACGGCATCATTCGTAACGTCGATACGTCGCCCGCGCTCGCGATCCCCGGCGTCGTCGCGGTCTGGACCCACGCCGACGTCGCCGA
>CANJPN010000285.1 GCA_947475855.1 Bradyrhizobiaceae bacterium | reverse complement strand
GCTGGCGTGGCTCAGAGAGCTTTGGCGCGTCCTGCTTGCGACCCTCGCCTTGATGCGTCTCGCCGGCCCCCCACCAGCGACGCCTGCATTGACTGCAACCTGATCGCCCCAAACTTCACGGCCGACTAACCAACTCGGATGCGGCCTTCGACGACGCCGACGTAGTATTCCCAGGCGCGGATGGGCTCGTGCACCCGGTCGTCGCC
This sequence comes from Bradyrhizobiaceae bacterium, assembly GCA_947475855.1. Lineage (GTDB taxonomy): Bacteria > Pseudomonadota > Alphaproteobacteria > Rhizobiales > Hyphomicrobiaceae > CAMDPA01. The sequence continues at coordinate 7,574 of CANJPN010000285.1, read as the reverse complement.
GTGGCGGCGCGCGGCGCCTTCCGGCGTGTAGTAGCGCGGGGTGAACTTGGCGGCTTCGGCAGCGAGTTGAAGCTCGGCGGTTTCCTCCATGAAGAGGGCCTGCACGCATGCGTGGGGTACGGATTGGCCAACTGACAGCATGCCATTCGAATGCAGCATGACGGCTTCCGCATCCGCGCCGAGCGCATCGGCGACCTGCTCGGCGAGATCCATGTTGGCGACGAGAAACGGCTCCTTGGTGCAGCGGACAACCGGGCCGAGGTTGGCGCCGAAGCCGTGCGCGACCTTGATGGGCGTTCCCGAACAGGCATAGGCGGCGACGTGGCGTGGATGGCCACGTGCGATGCCCATCACTTCGGGCCGGCGCTTGTAGACCGCGACGTGCATGATGGCTTCCAGCGGCGGTCGACCCAACTCGCCGGCAACCTGCTTGCCGCTCATGTCGAGTTCGACGAGATCGCCTTCGGTGACGAGGCCCAATGCGCGGCGCGGCGTGATGATGACGCGGTCCGCGCCGGGCACACGGGCGCTGACGTGGCCGAAGCCCTCGACGATCTTGAAGTAAGTGAGGACCTTGCAGGCGGTGACGATCTCGTTGCGCAGTTCGGGCGTGGATTTGAATGCCATAGGGGGCTCCCAGGAAGATCGATTGGTGTCGCGCGCGTGCTGGAGTTCAAACTCCTTCAGGACTTCAGCGAGGCGGCAACCTGCGCCCGCGTGGCGATATGTGCGACCGGCCGCATGCCTTCGATCGCGGCGCGGTGGACGGCATCGGAGAACGCGGCACAGCAGTCCTCGATCACGGTGACGTCGATATCGCGAACGTGCGCGTCCCGAACCGTCGAGGCGACGCCGCCGTTGGTGACGATGCCGCAAACAAGAAGATGCGACACGCCGATCTTGCGCAGCACCCACTCGAGCCGCGTCATGTAGAACGCCGAATAGGCGACCTTCTCGATCTTCACGTCGATGGGCTGCAACTCGTCGACGATATCCTGGCCCCAAGAACCCGGCGCGAAGTCGCCTTTGGTGAGGAACGGGCGAAGTTGCTTCAAGTGCGGCGAAATAATCGGCTCGCCGCCACGGCCAGGCACCATCGTGAACTGCGTCGCCATGACGACGCCGCCCGCTGCCCGCAGGGCTTTCGCGAGTGGTGCCACCAAAGCAGGAAGGGCTGCGATCGCAGGCGCACCCTGCCCCCCGCGCGCATAGGCACCCTTCGGGTGAATGAAGTCATTCTGCAGATCGACGATCAACAGCGCCGTTTCGGCTGGAGATGGGATGGCGTTGGTCATGTTCCCGATTAAAGCGGGCCTGCCGCCGCAACACAACTGTTCGATTTCCTCGATTTCGAAGGCCCCGCGCCAAGCCTACCGGGGACACGGTCAAGATGTGCGGCAATGAACTGCAGCCGCATCCGAACGATCCTGCGCCAACCCAGATTGCGCCCCGGGCCAATGTCATGCGACGATATTCGGCAACGCATCATGTCATACTTTTCGTGTCTCGGCGCTGACGCCAGACCGCGTTCGCTGTCTCGGCATGCAACCATCACCGGGAGTAAGCCCCACGATCCGTTTGACGCTATCATTTGGACATTACATCGCTTTTCGGGGAGGCATCCATGCATTTGGGCTTGGCGATATTGTTTTCGTTGACTGCCATTGGGCTGGGAGGAATTCCGGCCGCTCACGCCCAAAGCGCGCGCGTGGAACGCATTGAGATTGCCGGCACCGGCATCATTGAGATCGGCAAGTCGAAGACGATCAAAGACAAAGAAATCATCACCGGATCCCGCAGCGAGGCGACGTCAACCAAGATCGTTCAGAACACAACGGAGATTCCAGCCAAAATCGACACGGTATTCGGGGTCGATTTCAGAATGATCGGCGTGGCCAAAGGGAAGCGCGCCAAGATTCGCATCATCTGGCGGTATCCAGAGCCCGGTCTAAAGAACCCAAAAGGGAATGTGACCACCGTGGATGCGTATGATGACGTCTTCACGAGTTCGAACGAGCCCAATACAGTCTATTGGAGCCTTGCATCCGATTGGACGCTGGTGCCTGGAAAGTGGTCGGTGGAGTTGTGGCAAGACAGGCGCCGGCTAATCAATGTGGATTTCAACCTGGTAAAATAGTTGGAAGGGCCGAGCGCATCCGCGCCTCATGCTAGCCCTCGTACTTCTTGCCGCGGGCGAGCATCTCCGCGGTGCCCAAGGTCTGGTTCAGCGTTTCGAAGTCGAGCATGCGGTCGCGTACGGGCTGCGACGTGCCCTCACCGAGCACCGCACGGTAGAGTTCGCGTGCAGCAGGAATGATCATGCGGACGATGGCGCCGGGGAAGATCACCATCGCAAATCCCATCGACTGAAGCTCTGCCGCGTTCTTTACGGGCGTCTTGCCGCCTTCGACCATGTTGGCCATCAGCGGGAGGACGCCCTTCAATGCCTTGGGGATCGCTGCCAGCTCGTGGCCCGATGCGGGAGCCTCGACAAACAACATGTCGGCGCCGGCATCGGCATAGAGTCTGGCGCGCGTCATCGCGTCTTCGAATCCGTCGACGGCGATGGCATCGGTACGGGCGATAATCAGAGTGGCTTTAGAGCGGCGCGCGTCGACTGCGGCCCGGATCTTGCCCGCCATCTCGGCGGCGGAGATCAATCGCTTCTCGGCGAGGTGGCCGCAGCGCTTGGGAAAGCTCTGGTCTTCGAGCTGGATCGCGTTGGCGCCGGCGCGCTCGAGCATGCGCACGGTTCGCTCGACGTTGAGTGCGTTTCCCCAGCCCGTATCCGCGTCGACGATGAGCGGCGTCGCGACACGGTCGCGGATCAGCGACACGACCTCGACAACCTCATTCATAGAGACGAGGCCGATATCGGGGCGACCCAGTCGTGTGTAAGCGACGCCGGCGCCGGTCAGGTAGAGCGCTTCCGCACCGGCCTCGGTCGCCAATGCGGCGGTCAGCGCATCGTAGACGCCGGGCGCGACAAGGATGGGAGCTTGGCTTATGCGGTGGCTCAAGGTCATAGTCGCCGAAATGCTCCCGTGGTCCGTCGGGTTGTCCATTCGATCATTGGACCCATATGAGCCTGAACATGCATCGACCGGTCAAGTGGGCCGGAATCTCGGGTGATTGCGATGGCGGCCAATGACAATCTGCCGGTCTGGACATGGGCAGCGCCAGTGGCCGGCTGGGTCGTACTGATCCTGGCGGTCGTTCTCGGGACGCCGACGGCGGTAGCGGCGCTCGCGGCGCTAATATTGCCGTTCGTGGTGTTCTCGGCCGTGCATCATGCGGAGGTCGTCGCGCATCGCGTGGGTGAGCCTTACGGCACATTGGTGCTCGCCATCGCGGTTACGGTGATCGAGGTGGCGCTGATCGTCTCGGTGATGATCAGTGCGCCCGCCGAAAAAGCCGGTCTTGCACGCGATACCGTTTTCGCCGCGGTCATGATCGTATGTAACGGCATCGTGGGATTGTGCCTGCTCATGGGTGGTATGCGGCACCGTGAACAGGGCTTCCAGATTCAGGGGGCGAGCGCAGCGCTCGCGGTGCTTGCGGCGCTGACGACCCTGACTTTGGTGCTTCCGAACGTCACAGTAAGTGCAAAAGGACCCGCATTCAGCTCGTCACAACTCGTATTCTCCGCGGTCGTTTCGCTCGTGCTCTACACCGCATTCGTCTTCGTACAGACGGTGCGCCACCGCGACTATTTTCTGCCCGTGGAGGTGCCGGGCGACGAGGAACTCCACGCCACTCCACCCTCGCGGGAGGCGATGATGCACAGCCTGGGATGGCTCGCCGCGGGGCTCGTCGCGGTGATTGGAATCGCGAAGGCGCTGACGCCGACGCTGGAATGGGCGATTGCGCGCGTAGACGCTCCAAAGTCGTTCGTCGGCATCATCATCGCCGGTCTCGTTCTGATGCCCGAGGGAATGGCCGCCGTTCGGGCAGCGCGTGCCAACCGGCTGCAAACCAGCCTCAATCTCGCGCTGGGGTCGGCGCTCGCCACCATCGGGCTCACTATCCCCGCCGTGGCCGTCGTCTCCATCATGTTGTCACAACCGCTGATCCTCGGACTTGGCCCCTCAGAGCAAGTCATGCTGGTGCTCACGCTCGTTCTGAGCATCGTCACCCTGGGAACGGGCTGGACAACAGTTCTCCAGGGCATCGTGCATCTGGTGATTTTCGCCGCATTCCTGTTTTTCGCGATCGTACCTTGATACCGATCGCGGCGACTTCTCGGCGGGCCTCGAGCGCGGCCTTGCCAAAGTGACGATGATTGGAGATTCTTTGCCTTCCTCATGGCAGGACGAAGGATCGCCGATGCCTACGCCACGTACTCTTTTTGACAAGCTCTGGGATGCCCACGTGATCGTGGCGCAGGAGCACGGCGACACGCTGTTGTGGGTCGATAGGCATTTCGTGCACGAAGGCTCGCATCACGCGTTTGCGAAGATCGGCGCGCGCGGCATTCCAGTGGCCCGGCCGGACCTGACGTTCGGCGTGGCCGACCACTATGTACCGACACGCGGCCGCGCGGGGACCGCCGCTATTCCCGACGCGACGGTGCGCGGGATGGTCGAGAAGCTCGAAGCCAATACGACCCAGTACGGCGTGCGGTTGTTCGGGCTCGAAGACCCCGCTCAGGGCATCGTTCACGTGGTCGGGCCGGAGCGTGGCCTGACGCTACCAGGCACGCTGATCGTATGCGGTGACAGTCACACAGCGACGCATGGTGCACTTGGTGCCTACGCATTCGGGATAGGCGCTTCGGAAGTGGCGCATGTGCTGGCCACGCAGACGATCTGGCAACGCAAGCCCAAGAACATGCGGATTCGTGTCGACGGCGTGCTGGCGCCAGGCTTGACAGCGAAGGACATGATTCTGGCGATCATCATGCAGATCGGAACGGATGGAGCCGTCGGACACGCGGTCGAATACGCTGGTTCTGCCGTTCGTGCACTGTCGGTCGAGGGGCGGCTGACTTTGTGCAACATGTCGATAGAAGCGGGGGCTCGGACAGGGATGGTCGCGCCGGATGAAACCACGATCTCGTTTTTGCGCACACGGCCGTCATTGGTTTCGGGTGCAGCGTTCGATAAGGCTGCCGAAGAATGGCTGGCACTCGCAGGTGATGACGGCGGGCGGTTCGACAAGGAGGTTTCGCTCGATGCCTCCCAGATCGCGCCGACCGTGACGTGGGGCACGAGCCCTGAGCATGCGCTGCCGGTGACCGCAATGGTGCCCGATCCTGCCGGAATCGCAGATGCTGCGAAATCCGCCCATGTCGCGGACGCGATCGCCTATATGGGGCTCAAGGCGGGGCAAGCGATTTCGAGCATTCCGATCGACCGCGTCTTCATCGGGTCGTGCACCAACAGCCGGATCGAGGATCTGCGCGCTGCGGCTACCGTGCTCGCCGGCCGAAAGGCGAAGGTGCCAGGTCTCGTGTCGCCGGGCTCGTCGCAGATCAAGGTGCAAGCAGAGCAGGAAGGGCTAGACCGGATCTTCATGGCTGCGGGGCTGGAGTGGGCGGCTTCGGGCTGCTCGATGTGCGTGGGCATGAACGGCGATCTCGTTGCCGAGGGGGAACGCTGCGCCTCGACGACGAATCGCAACTTCAAGGGCCGGCAGGGTGCCGGCGCGCGGACGCACTTGATGTCGCCGGCGATGGTCGCGGCTGCCGCCGTAGCCGGAATGATCGCGGACGTTCGACCGATGCTCGACGGGAGGGCTTGAGTGATGGAGCCGTTCAAACGCCTCACCGCCGTTGCCTGTCCACTACCGTTCGCAAACATCGACACGGATCAGGTCGTGCCGGCGCGCTTCATGTCCACGCCTCGTACGCAAGGCTATGGCGGTTTCCTGTTCCACGACCGACGGCGCGGGGCCGACGGTCAGCCGACGGGCGAGTTCCCACTCGACAAGCCGGAACGTGCCGCGACGAAAATCATCGTAGCGAAGCGGAACTTCGGCTGTGGATCTTCGCGTGAGGCGGCCGTCTATGCGCTGATGGACTTCGGTATCCATTGCGTCATCGCGCCTTCGTTCGGTGAAATATTCGGAGGCAACTCGCTGTCGAACGGACTGCTCAATGCGCGGGTGAGCGAGCGCGATGCCGATACCCTACTCGGCGAACTCGAAGCTGGTGCGCGGGAGCTGACCGTGGATCTCGAAACGCAGCGCATCACAGGCGGGAAAGTCCCGATACAGTTCGAGATTGATCCGGCAGCGAAGCTGCGCCTGATCAACGGCTGGGACGACGTGCAGATGACCCTGAGCTTCAGGGATCAGATCGCCGCGTTCCAACAGCAAGATTCGGTTGCGAGACCTTGGGCGCGGCCGGTGTGACCCAGTGATTCCGGGTGCCAGCGCCAAAGGTTCCGACGCCATAATTACTCGGCCGGCGCCATCCGCGCCTGAACCATGCGCTCCGTCGGCTTGTCATCCATCAGGAGTTGCGAGACGCCGGCGATAAAGCCGATCAGCACCGTGAACTGCACGGCGCGATCATAGGATCCCAGCATATCGTAGACGAACGCGCCGCCCCACGCGCCGAGGAACGAACCGATCTGGTGGCTCAGAAACGCGATGCCCATCAACGTCGTGAGATACTTCACGCCGAAAATATCGAGGACAAGACCGTTGACCAACGGGATCACGGACAGCCACAGCGTCCCCATCACTGCGGCGAAGACCAGCGTCGACATGGGCGTAACCGGCGTGATGAAATAGATCGTCACGGCTACCGCGCGCGCCAGGTACACCAGCCCCAACAGCGTGCGCTTGCGGTAGATATCGCCGAGCCAGCCAAACAGCCACGAACCGAACACGTTGAAGAGCCCGATGGTCGCCAACGCCTGCGCACCGAGCATGGGGCTCTGGCCGCACAGTTCCAGATAGCTGGGAAGATGGGTCGTCAGAAACGCCAACTGCAAGCCGCAGACGAAATATGCGAGGCTCATCACAACGTAGCCCTTGTGGCCCATCGCTTCGCCCAGCGCGTCCGACATCGACTGGTTGGCCGAGGCGCTGCCGGATGAGGCCGTCATCTTCCGCAGGTTGTCCACGCGACTGCCGATCCACACGACCGGAAGCATGACAATAGCGAGCATGACAAAAGCCAGGACGCCCGTGCGCCAGCCGAACTCGCCAATCACGATCTGGCCCAAGGGTGCGATGAAGAACGTGCCGATAGATCCCGCGGCGGAGACGATGCCGAACGCCAGGCTGCGGCGGTGCGGTACGACCACCTGGGCAGCAATCTTGCCGGCCACACCGACCGTCGTTGCCGACTGCGACATGCCAATCATGATGCCTGCGCCGAGCAGCAGCATAAGGGACCCGTTGGCTTGCCACATCACGCCGAGCCCCGCGATCAAGAGACAGACGCCACCAAGGCTGACCCATCGCGTACCGTAACGGTCGACCAGCGCGCCGGCGAACGGGCCACATAGTCCCCAAACGAGGTTCTGGACTGCGATCGCCAGAGCGAAATCCGCGGTGGCGATGCCAAGTTCCTTGACGATCGGTGTCTGGAAAAGTCCGAAGCTCTGACGCACGCCCATAGC